>NZ_JALKFW010000212.1:97187-137077 GCF_023243055.1 Frankia sp. AgPm24
TGCAGCTCGGTGGCGTTGCCCTGTCTCGGCACGCTGCCGACGGTGGCCAGATGCCGGCTACCGCGGCGGTTGCCACGACGCCGGCTGAGCAGGACGAGCCCCATCACAATGATCAGTAGCAGCACCGCGATGCCCGCGCCGGCGACATAGTGCCAGGCCGAATAGCCGCCGATCAGATAGCGATGTGACTCGCCGGGCTTCTTCGGGAAGGTGATCGTCGCGTTGACGGTGTGCTCGACCAGGCCGCTGCGCAGCGTCACCGACGCGTGCCAGGGTCCCAGGGGCAGCTCGCTGTCCAACGGGATGCTCACGGGGACGATCTCACCCGGGCCGATCGTGGTGCCAAGGTTCGCCGGGAACGGACCGGCCTGGAGGCCGCCGGGTCCCCGTTCCAACCGCAGGTCCCCGGACATGTCCAGGGCCCGTCCACCGGTGTTGTGCACCTCGGTGCTCAGCGCGGCCCGGCCGTCCGGCGTCCTACTCGCGGTCAGGGCCGAGATGGCGAACCCCGCCGCCGGCGGACCTCCCGGGCCGACGTCCAGGTAGACGCGGATACCGACGCGGTTGACCATGCGCACGCCGCTGCCCTGGGTGGGCGCGCTGACCGCCTCGGCCCACAGAACGGCGTAGTGCTCGCCCGGGGAGGCGTCCTTCGGGACGTCGATGGTGACCTCGGCGCTGCTGCGATCATGCGGGCCAAGATCGATGGTGGCCGGGTTGACCGAGATCCAGGTGCTCAGTTCGTTGGCCGCGTGCCCCTCGCCGAAATGGAACTCGCCGTCGCCGATCGAGGCGGCCGCCGGATACAGCGACAGGTGCAACGGCTGGGTGCCGTCGTTGTAGACCTCCACCTGGCGTCTCAGGACCGACTCCAGGTTGAGATGATCGATGATGTACTCGCGGGCCCGCGGGTCATCGCGCAGCGAGTCGGTCACCTCTGTCAGCCGGATACCGAAGCGTCCCGCCTCCGACTGGGAACCCGCCGGTCCGCCCTTGGCTGGGCCGTTCTGGGTCGAACCGTTCTGGGGTGATGCGCCTTGCGCGGGTGCCGCTGCCGCCTGGTCGGCACGCCCACCCGCCGCGAGGGCGGGGGACGTGCCGACCAGGGTGCCGGGCAGGAGCAGTGCAGCCACGGTGACGAGGATTCCCAGCGTGCTGAGACTCAGGCCGGATCGCACGGCCACGCGGGGTCCTACACGCATGTTCTCGCCACCGTCACTCGTCTGGATCCTTGTCTACGAGTCGAGTCGAACCGGTCAGGCGACCGAGTGGCTCAGCGTAACGGTGTAAGTACCGGCAATCGCGGAAGCGGCCGGGATGTTCACGCCCAGCGTCGGGTTCCAGGTGGCGAAGTTGACGCCGGTACCGGCGGTGCCCGCGACGGTCTCCTGTGGCGTCTCGGACAGCGACTGGAGTCGCACACCGGCCGCGGTCACGTTGGTGGCGCCGATCACACCTGGGTCATAGGAGACGGACTCGGGCGGCAGGCTCACACCTTCGGCGGTGCCGCTGCCCGTGACGGCGGTCGCGCTGACGCTCGCCGTCCAGCTGGCACCCGAGTTACCGCGACTGTCGGTCACGACGACGTCGCCGAGGTTGCCGGAGACGTAGCCGGAGCTGACCGGGAAGCTGCTCAGGTCAGCGGTCGCCGGCGCCGTGATGTCGAGCGCACCGCCGGTCAGGCTGAAGGTGGTGGACGTGGTGGAGGTGGTGGCGGCGTCAGCGGGAAGCGCTGCGGTGAAAGCTGCCGCGGTCGACACGACCGCGCCGATGAAAAGGGTGGTGGACCTGCGCACTTGAAGAACCCCCAAGAGTGACTACACGAACGCACCCCAGCAGCGGAATCGGACTCGCCGAGGCGACGTGCGGGTACCGCCGGATGCGCGGCGCGACGCTATCACTCTCAGTATCAATACAAGTACTAAGCGAATTCCTGCGTGTCGGAGTCACCCCACAGGCCGCCGCCTGCCGCTCCCCAACCCAGCCGCGGCCCCGACCCGACTTGGCCCCGGCCCGACCTGACCCCCGCCGCACCCCTGACCCAGACCTTGACCCGCTCGTGGTCCGGCCCTGACCCCGGCCAGGCCCGAGCCCGACCCCGGATCCGCCCACAGCCCAGCCCCAGCCGTGGCCGTGGCCGTGGCCTAGCTTCGACCCGACCCACCTTCGGCCCGACCCTGATACCGCCCCACCGTCCGGGCGGGCTGGCCGCCTGACCAGCCGACCGGGTCGACCGCCCTATCCGCCCGCTCGGTCCCGGACTCGGTCACCGTGGACGGCACCTTCCTTGCTCTGCGACCGCTACCACTGGTAGCAATCCGTCACCACCCAGTTTCCCGGGGTCAGGAGCGGCCATGCGATTGTGTTTCACCCATCGGCAGCGTGCTGTCGGTGGGCTACCGGTACTCACGGCGTTGGCGCTCGTCGCCGGCGCGCTGACCTGCGGCCCAGCCCACGCCGCCTACTCCATCACGGTACCGACCACGGCGAGCCTTGGCTCTCTGCGGGTCGGCGGTGGCACCCTGGCCGGCTCGCTCGGCACGGTGACAGTCTCCAGCGACTCGGCGGGTGGCTCCTGGGCGGTCACCGTCATCTCGACGACCTGCACCACCGGATCCGGGCGACCCTACGAGCGCATCTCCTCAGGGCTGCTGCAGTACCGTTCCGGTGCGGCGACCGCCACCACGGGTCCGGTGAGCGTCGTCACCCCCGGCCAGCCGGCGGGCGCGAACGCCGTCACACTCGCCGGCGGTCGCCGGGCGTTCTCCGCCACCGCCGCCCGCGGCGCCGCGAGTTCGGTGAGCTGGAGCCCGACCCTGGCCGTCACGGTGCCGACCAACGTCGTCGTCGGAACCTATTCCTGCACGATCATGCATTCCGTGGCGTAAGACGGCCCACCGACGGCCCCGTGATGAGCGGGCCGTCGGTGGGCCGGGCGGCGGCGGTCCCGTGTCAGGCGGGTACCGGCGCCACCCCCTGCGTCAGGGTCTTCAGCCGCGCGATGTTCTCGTTCACCGTCTCGTCCGTACGCGGCACATAGTGCGCGTCGAACGCGATCTTCCGTCCGTTCTGCAGGAAGTACGAAAGGAAGGCGGCGGTCGCCGGCTTACGCAACGACTCGGGCAGGGCGTAGACGTAGAGCGGCTTGCACAGAGGTAGGTAAAGTCCGGTGCCGACGGCGACGGCGGTGGGTGCGACACAGCCCTCACCGTTGTCGATTTCCACTCCGCGCAGCCGGTTGCCGAACGTCTCGAAGGTCGGATAGTCGAGGAATCCGATGGCCAGCCGTTCACCGGCCACGTCGTTGGCCACCCGGCCAAGGTCGGACTGCTGCGCGTAGGACCGGGACCTGTCGCTCGCGTCGCTGATCGTCGCGTTGAACACCTGGGCCTGCACCGAGTTGCGCGACGGCCCGACAAAGGTGATCGGCTCGTCCGGGTAGGACGGATTGACCTGGTTCCACCGGGTCACCGTGGAGCTCGCGCCCCAGACCTGTCGCACCTGCTTCAGGGTCAGGCAACGCAGCCAGGTGTTCTGCGGATTCACCACGATCGGCAGCGTGTGGTGAGCGACCTCGAACCCCACCAGGCGCTTCGCGCAGGACGGATCGTCAAGCGATCCCGGGTTCGGTTCGAAGGACGCGTCCGCCAGCTCCACTTCGCCGCTACACAGGGCGTTGAGGCCATCCTCGGTGCTACTCGACTCCACACTGACGGTCACGTTGCGCTGGGTCTGACGAAACTCGTTGTAGGCGGTCTCCGAGATCGGCCCGACTTCGGACGACCCGGCGATCCGGACCAGGTTCGCGGCCGCCGGCGGCTCTGGCGACGGGCTGACCGTCCTCGGAATCGGATCGGTGGTGGGGAACGGACCCGCGGACGCCACCGCCGTCGGCTCGGACCCGGAGTCACGGTTGGTGAGCAGCACTCCCGCGGTCGTTCCCACGACGACGAACAGGACCGCGGCCACCGCGGCGGCGACCATCGTCCGGCGCGAACCGAAGATCCCGCCGCCGCTGCCAGCCGCGCCACTGCCGGTGCCGGCGCCGCCGCCTGCCCCTGCCCCTGCCCCTGCCCCTGCCCCTGCCCCTGCCCCTGCCCCTGCCCAAGGCTGCTCCGCGGCGCCAGCTACGGACCCAGGATGCGCAACACCATGACCAGCGGCACTCCCCGCACCGGCCAGGTTCGCCAGCTGCGGCTCCGACGGCCCGCCAGTCCCGGGACCACCGGCCCACCGCATGGTTGCCGCATCGATGCCAGGCACGATCGCGGTAGCCCCGGCATCACCACCCTGCGCCGCGGTACCCGCGGCCGCGGCCTCCGCCGGTGCGGTCGGCGCGGACCCAGCAGCGGATCCAGCCGCCGCCATCGTCACCGCGTCCGTGGGTGCTCCCCCGCTGGCCGCGGCCATTGCGGCGCTGGCCGCAGCCACGCCAGCCGCTGTCCCCGGCGCGTCGCCTCGTCCACCCGTGCGGCCAAGCGGGGTGGTGCCACCGCCGGACATGAACGGCGGCAGTGAGCTCAGGCTCGCCGCGTCCGGTGGACGAATCACCGCCGTCACGTCATAGGGATCCTGCACCGGCTCGCCGCCGAACACGCCGCCGCCGGCCCGCGCCGCCCGATCGGAGAAGTCGGCGGCCAGCAGCGCCGCGCCCATCGCCAGATCCGCGTCGGAGCGGTGCTCGATCCGGTGCAGCGCGGGAAAAGCCTCACGTAGCCGTCGCGACACCAACGGCAGGTAGGCGACACCGCCGGAGAGCAGAATCCGGGACAGATCGGCCGGCTCGGCCGGGACCGACCGCAGCGCCCGGCGCAACGCGCCCACCGTGTCGTCGATCGTCGGAGTGGTGAGCGCCTCGAGTTCCGCGCGGGTGAGCGTGACCGCCGTGCTCACCCCGGGCAACGCCACGGTGAGGTCGACCTCGGCCTCCTCCGCCAGCACCTCCTTGGCCTGCGCGGCGTCGCGACGCAGTTGGGCCAGGGCCAGCCTGGTCGCCGGATCCGACCGGTCGACCCGCTGGGGGTCGATACCGGCGTGGGTCAACGCCTGGTCGACCAGCAGCCCGTCCAGGTCGATGCCGATGCCGTGACGCATGCCCGCCGCCGTGCCGACGACCTGGAAGCCGAACGGCGAGAAGGACAGCACCGCGGTGTCGAGGAAGCCGGCACCCAGGTCGTACCAGCCGACCAGGTCGACGGTCTGGGTGACCGACGAGCGGGCCAGGAGCGTGCCCATCGCGTCGGCGGCCGCCACGGCGGTCACCGGCATCTCCAGGCCGGAGAGCTGGGTGACCGCCTCGGTGAACGCCTCGCGCCGCGAGGCGGGCCAGAACGCCGGATGGGTGACGACCACCTGGTCGGGTGGACCGCCAAGCTGCTGCGCGGCGGTGGTGACAAGGTGGGCGACCAGCCGGCCGAGCAATGACTCCCTGCTGTAGGCCGCGCCGCCGAGCACGACCTGGCCCTCGTCACCGAGGCGACGCAGCAGGTCGGTGGCCGCGCGGTCCGGATCGGTCCGCGCCCGGCGCGCCGCCGCCCGGGCGAACAGCAGGCCTCCGCCCGGCGCGGCGTACACCACGGACGGCAACCGCCGCTGCCCGCCGAGTTCGAGTACCCGCGGCCAGCCGCCGTCAGCGATACCAACGATCGTGTGCACGGATCCGACGTCTATGCCGAGCTGATATCCCACCGCGACTCCTGAGCCACGTGTTCGCGGGGCCCGCCCCCTCCCAGGAAACACGCGCCCGACCAGCGACGATCTCCCTGACCGCTGGTCCGCTCATCGTAGACACCGTGGAAGACAAACCGGCATGTCCGGTGTCGGACACAAAATGTCGCGATCATTCTGAACCGCCCCGCCGCGCCCCTCGAGCTCACCGGACCCGCGCACCCGCCGGCCCCGTCGGATGTACCGGTCCACCGAAGCAGACGTCGTTTTTCCGCGCGGATCCAGCCGTGCCTGCGACGATGCTGGAGGACATGTACGACGACGCCGAGCGCTGTGTGCGGGCCGTGCGGTCCCGGGACTCCCGCTTCGACGGCTGGTTCTTCACCGCCGTGCGCAGCACCCGGATCTACTGTCGTCCGAGCTGCCCCGCCATCGTCCCCCGCATCGAGAACCTGCGCTTCTACCCAAGCGCCGCGGCCGCCCAGCAGGCCGGGTACCGAGCCTGCAAACGCTGCCGACCGGACGCGAGTCCCGGTTCGCCCCTGTGGGATGTCCGCGCCGATCTCGTGGCCAGAGCCATGCGTCTGATCGCCGACGGGGTGGTCGACCGCGACGGCGTGCCCGGCCTCGCCGCCCAGCTCGGGTACAGCACCCGCCAGGTGCAACGACAGCTGCTCGCCGAGCTCGGCGCCGGCCCGTTGGCGCTCGCTCGGGCGCAACGCGCGCAGACCGCGCGCCTGCTGATCGAAACCAGCGACCTGCCGATGGGTGATGTCGCCTTCGCCGCCGGTTTCGCCAGCATCCGGGCGTTCAACGACGCCGTCCGGGAGATCTTCGCGCTCTCCCCCACCGAGCTGCGTCACCGCGCCGTCCGCGCACCCATCCCGCTCGTGACGGTTCCCGGGTCGGCGGAGTCCAGCCAGCCGGCAGGCCCGGCGCACAGCCCGGGGCTCGCCGTACCCATGCGGCCGGTAGGAACGCTGTCCCTACGCCTGCCGTTTCGCGCACCGCTGTGCCCGGACAACCTGTTCGGGCATCTGGCGGCCACCGCGATCCCCGGGGTGGAGCAGTGGCGCGACGGTGCCTTTCACCGCACCCTGCGCCTGCCGCACGGCCCCGCGGCGGTGGCGCTGCGGCCGCGGCCCGACCATGTCGCCTGCCAGCTCACCCTCACCGACCTGCGGGATCTGTCGACGGCGATCAGCCGCTGCCGCCGACTGCTCGACCTGGACGCCGACCCGGTCGCCGTCGATGCCCACCTCGCCGAGGACCCCACACTCGCCCGGCTGGTGCACGCCGCCCCCGGCCGACGGGTACCGCGCACCCCCGACCCGGACGAGTTCGCCGTGCGCGCGATCCTCGGTCAACAGGTCTCCACCGCCGCGGCCCGTACCCACGCTCGCCGTCTGGTCGAGGCCCTCGGCCCACGCGTCGACGGCCTCGGCGGCGCGTTGACCCATCTGTTCCCCACGATGCGCGACCTCGCCGATGGGCTGCCCGGGCTTGACGAGGCCGCGCTGGCCTTCCCCCGCAGCCGCCGCATCGCGCTCACCACTCTCGTCGAAGCGCTCGCCGAGCGCACCATCGATCTGGGCGCGGGAGCCGACTGGCAACACGCCCGCGTCCAACTCGCCGCTCTGCCCGGCCTCGGCCCGTGGACGGTCGAGTCGATCGCCATGCGCGCCCTCGGCGACCCCGACGCCTTTCTCCCCACCGACCTCGGCGTACGGCGCGCTGCCGCGGACCTTGGCCTGCCCACCAGCGCGGGCGGCCTCGGTGCCCACTCGACCGCCTGGCGCCCCTGGCGCAGCTACGCCGTCCAGTACCTGTGGGCGACCAGCGACCACCCGATCAACCGGATGCCCGACCAGCCTCGCTCGGCAACCGCATGACTCAGCTGCGACCCCCACGGTCAAGGTGGTCCGAGGGCTGACCCGGCGGCGTGAACACCCATCGATCCGCCTGCACGCAGCATCGGCCGACCTCCCGAGGCGGAAGCCGATCAGGTGCCCGCACACATGCGGCAGAGCCCGACGCGCCGAGCGTCTCGGCGCCCGGCCAACGGGCTGGATCGCCACCCATTGGCCGGGCATCTTCACCGAGCCGACGCGAACCTATTCCGCTGTGTAGTTATCAGGGTACGTGTGGTGCTGAGCACCGGTGGGAGTGGTCCACGTGATGTGGCCGGGCGCGCCCTGTTGCATCTGCCAGCCGGCGGGCCGGCGTGACTCGTTCATCGGGCTGGGACGGCGCTTGCGGCGACCCATCATTCGATGATGACGTCGACAGACCGGCGCAAGATTGCCTTCCCGAGTCTTACCACCGTCACCCCAGGAAACGCTGTGATCAATATCCGCGCTGACCGCCGGCTGGTCACATCCGGGCAGCGTGCAGGTGGTGTTCCGCGCCCGAACCTTGCGGGCCAGCGCCGCCGACGGAAAACGCCGATCTGACACATCCACCAGTTCACCGCTGTCTCGGCGGGTGAGAATCTGCCGCCACGTGCACAGCGGCTCCTCGCTCATCTTCCGCACCACTTCCGCCGGGATCGGGCCGAGACCCGGGATCTCTCCCGGATTTTCGGCGAGCCCAAGCAGCGTCTCCACCGGCACGATCACCTGCATCTCGACCGGAACCCGACCCAGATCCGCCCCCATCAACAGACCGTAAGCCACATCTGCCCGGCGCTGATCAAAACTCCGCCCATCACCTGCCCTCATCCCTCGGGCCAGGTGGCTGATCCGCGCCCACACCGCCCACAGCTGTTCCGCTGGAAGCAGCAGGGCCAGGCGGGCCATGCCGTCCGGCTCCGCCCGCATCTCCACCCGCCTGCCCTCCTCGGCCTTTTCCCTTCGCTGCTGCGACCCGTGCGGATCCACCCGCAGAATCCGCCGACGGACCGCCTGCTCGAACGCGGCCAGGCTCGGGCGACCACCCTTCGCCAGGACCGGAGCCGCCACCGCGTCCACCAGCTCGTCGGCCAGTTGAGCGGTCAACCGGTCCAAGGCCACCAGCCGCGCCAGATCGATCGCTCCGTCATACAGCGCCTTCACCGCTCCTGGCAGCCGACGCACCACCCGCACCGCGAAAGCCACCTGCCGACCGCCTTCCGCGGACGACAGGCACGCGCCGAGGGCTACCTCCTCGCCCACGAACTCGCTGTAGCCCCAGCGCTTCGCCTCCGCCCACACCCCGCTGCGCGCCCCACCCTCAGCCGGCACTCCCCGCCCGTCGTCCCCCTCCCCGTCAACACCAGGGCCACCCTCGTCCTCGGGATCGCACCCGTTCACAGGCACTCTCGGCAGCGGACGCAGGCCGGCCAGACGAGCCCGCACCAGCAACCGCTCCGCCTCGGCCCGTGCCACTCGCCGCCCCACCTCCGCATCCCACGCCACGCACGCCTCATCCCCCAACCCCGCCACACGCCGACCCCCCACCTCCACTGACGCCAGCCACTCGACCGCCTCCCGCTCCTGCGACGACGCCTCGTTGGCACCCGCCACCGACACCATCACCAGCACCCCCGTCCCAAAAGAAGACAGCCGAAAAAAGCAGATGAGAAGAAAGCATGGACACGCGCTCGCAGACAGGAGAAGACAGCGAATCTATACATCACTGAAGCTATACGCCACCTCCACTCATGACGATCGAACGTGCATTCGAATCATAGCCGATGGACAAGTGGCTGACAACCCCCATGCACGCGCTCGGGTACAGAGACAACCCACACCCCCAGCGACCAGCGACAACGCAGGATGGAAGCAGCGGAACAGCAGGCCAGCGAGCCCGAGAATCGCGCAGAGCTGCGACCACAACACCGAGCTTCCTGCGGCCGGAAGAACCGATGTCAGCTCTTGCATGGAGAGAGGAAGAGGGTATGATCAGGATGCACAGAAGCCAATCCACGAGCATCCGATCGCCGAAATAAGCAACGCGACCTGGCAGCAGTCTCGAGCTTCACATATTGACGCAAGGCGACCGCATGATCCCGAGACTATTTCCTTTCCAGGAATCACATATCCCGCAGAGAAGACAGGCGCCCGCCGTCAGGCTGTAATGGGAGCCAAGCTCAGATCGTTGCCATCCTGAGCTTGCTTAAGAAACGAGGTCTGACATACCCGATGAAGCCACGCCAGCCCGGGACCACGACGAATAAGCGGATTCCATAGAAATAGCCGGCCGAGTTTTTTCGCGTCGCCGTCCCGGCGGCCTCCAAACAGCACGACAGGACACGTCCAATGCGACTCCATGCCGGACAGGACACCAACGAAACAGGAGCGGGCGTCCGTGCCAACGGCGGGCTCCTGAGCTCGGAAGGCCTGTTACTGCGACGACCTGGTCGGCTCACCCGTCGACTGCGCGAAGGCGGAGAGGATGGCATCGGCGGCCAGAGCCGGGGTGAGGCTGCCCTCGCGGACACGCTGTTCCAGGTCGGGGGTCAGGGCGCGGACCTGCGGATGGGCGTGCAGATCGGCGAGCAGCCGGTCGCGCACCATCGCCCACGTCCAGTCGACCTGTTGGCGGCGGCGACGGGCGGCGAGTTCGCCAGACGCGTCCAGGGTGTCCTGATGCTTGATGATCTGCGCCCAGACCGTGTCGACGCCGACGCGCTGCTCGGCGCTGCAGGTCAGCACCGGTGTGTTCCAGTCCCGCGGGCCGGAGGCACCCTGCAGCATCCGCAGGGCGCCAGCGAGTTCCCGGGCGGCACGGCGGGCATCGAGTTCGTGTGGGCCGTCGGCCTTGTTCACCGCGATGACGTCCGCGAGCTCGAGCACACCCTTCTTGATGCCCTGCAGCTGGTCGCCGGTGCGGGCCAGGGTGAGGAACAGGAAGGTGTCGACCATGTCGGCGACGGTCGTCTCCGACTGGCCGACGCCGACCGTCTCGATGACGACGACGTCGTAGCCGGCTGCCTCCATGATGACCATGGCCTCGCGGGTGGCCTTGGCGACTCCACCGAGTGTGCCCGCGGTCGGCGACGGGCGGATGAACGCCGCCGGATCGACCGCCAGGGCCGACATCCGGGTCTTGTCGCCGAGGATACTGCCGCCGGTGCGGGTCGACGAGGGGTCGACAGCGAGCACCGCCACCTGATGGCCGCTGCCGGTGAGCATGGTGCCGAGCGCGTCGATGAACGTCGACTTGCCGACGCCAGGCACGCCGGTGATGCCCACCCGGCGTGCCTTACCGGCATGCGGCAGCAACGTCACGAGCAGCTGCTGGGCGAGCTCGCGATGGTCGGGCCGGGTCGACTCGACCAGTGTGACCGCGCGCGCGATCCAGGTACGCGACGAGGCGAGCACCCCGTCGGCGTACTGCGCGAGGTCGATCGGTCTCCGGCTCACGACGCCACGGCCGACGTCGACCGCGCGGCCACCGCTGATTCCAGGGCGACCGCCACCACCGTGACCGCCGTCGAACTCACCACCACCGTCCGCTTCACCACCGCTGTCGAACTCACCACCGCTGTGGATGCCACTGGCCGCCGCCGCTCAGGCAGCGGTGTGGCCGAGCTGCGCGGACAGGGTCGCGAGCAGTTCCTGCGCGGCATCGGCGATGACCGTGCCGGGCGGGAAGATCGCGGCGGCGCCGGCGGCTCGCAGTTCATCGAAGTCGCCGGGCGGAATGACGCCGCCGACCACGATGAGGATGTCGGAGCGCTCCAGCGCGGCGAGTTCCTCGCGCAGCGCCGGCACCAGGGTGAGGTGGCCGGCTGCGAGCGAGGAGACGCCGACGATCTGGACGTCCGCCTCGACCGCTTGGCGGGCGACCTCGGCCGGCGTCTGGAACAGCGGGCCGACGTCGACGTCGAAGCCGATGTCGGCGAAGGCGCTGGCGATCACCTTCTGGCCGCGGTCATGGCCGTCCTGTCCCATCTTGGCGACCAGGATGCGCGGACGGCGCCCCTCCTGCCGCTCGAACTCGGCTGCCGTCTCGCGGGCGGCGGCGATGTTGCCGGCGGAGCCGGCCTCGTCCCGGTACACGCCGGAAATGGTACGGATCTGACCGGAATGGCGCCCGTAGACCTTCTCCAACGCGTCGGAGATCTCGCCCACGGTCGCCTTGGCACGGGCCGCGTCCACCGCGAGGGCCAGCAGGTTCTGGTCGAGACCCGATGCCCGGCGCCCGTCACGGGCCGCGTCGGCGGCGGCGGTCAGCGCGTGCAGGGCGGCCTCGGTCACCGCGTTGTCCCGCTCCTCGCGCAGCCGGCGCAGCTTCTCGACCTGCTCGGTGCGGACGGCCGAGTTGTCGACCTTGAGCACCTCGATCGCCTCGTCGGCGTCCACCCGGTACTTGTTGACGCCGATCAGCGGCTGACGGCCGGAGTCGATCCGCGCCTGGGTGCGGGCGGCGGCCTCCTCGATGCGCATCTTCGGGATGCCGGCGTCGATGGCCTGCGCCATGCCGCCGGACGCCTCGACCTCGGCGATGTGGCTCCAGGCCCGGGCGGCCAGGTCGTGGGTGAGGCGCTCGACGTAGTAGCTGCCGCCCCACGGGTCGATCACCCGGGTGGTGCGCGACTCCTGCTGCAGCAGCAGCTGGGTGTTGCGGGCGATGCGGGCGGAGAAGTCGGTCGGCAGCGCCAGCGCCTCGTCCAACGCGTTGGTGTGCAGCGACTGGGTGTGGCCCTGGGTGGCGGCCATCGCCTCCACGCAGGTGCGGACCACGTTGTTGAACACGTCCTGGGCGGTCAGCGACCAGCCCGACGTCTGCGAGTGGGTGCGCAGCGACAGCGACTTGGAGCTCTTCGGCTCGAACTGCTTCACCAGCTTCGCCCACAGCAGGCGGGCGGCGCGCAGCTTCGCGACCTCCATGAAGAAGTTCATGCCGATGGCCCAGAAGAACGACAGCCGCGGCGCGAACGCGTCGATCTCCAGGCCCGCCGCCAGGCCCGCCCGGATGTACTCCACGCCGTCGGCGAGGGTGTAGGCCAGTTCCAGGTCGGCCGTCGCGCCGGCCTCCTGCATGTGGTAGCCGGAGATGGAGATCGAGTTGAACTTCGGCATCTTCTGCGAGGTGAACGAGAAGATGTCCGAGATGATCTGCATCGACGGCTGCGGCGGGTAGATGTAGGTGTTGCGGACCATGAACTCCTTGAGGATGTCGTTCTGGATGGTCCCGGCGAGCTGCTCGGGAGCCACGCCCTGCTCCTCGGCCGCGACGATGTAGAGCGCGAGCACCGGGAGCACGGCGCCGTTCATGGTCATCGACACGCTCATCCGGTCCAGCGGGATGCCGTCGAAGAGCTGGCGCATGTCCAGAATCGAGTCGATCGCGACGCCGGCCATGCCGACGTCGCCGGTGACCCGCGGATGGTCGGAGTCGTAGCCGCGGTGGGTCGGCAGGTCGAAGGCGACCGACAGACCCTTCTGGCCGGCGGCGAGGTTACGCCGGTAGAAGGCGTTGGACGCCGCCGCGGTGGAGAAGCCGGCGTACTGGCGGATCGTCCACGGCTGGGTGACGTACATCGGCGCGTATGGCCCACGCAGGAACGGCGTGACCCCTGGATAGGTGCGCAGGAAGTCCAGGCCCTCGGTGTCGGCCGCGGTGTAGAGCGGCTTGACGGCGATGCCCTCAGGCGTGTCCCAGGTCAGCGCCTCGACATCCTTGCCGGTCGTGGCCTCGACGGCGTCGCGCCACTGCTGCTCGGGGGTGTCGGCCCCGTCCGGCGGGGCACCGAGTTCGATCGTCGAGAAGTCCGGGATGGCGGTGAGGCCCGGCCCGGTCGGGTCGGACTCGTCAGCGCCGGACTGCTTCGCGCCTTCGAGGGACATCAGGCCACTCCCGCCTCAGCCAGTGCCGTCTGGAGCACGGCGACCGCATTACATCCTGTGAACACGTATCCGCCGATACCCGCCTCGGCGTCGGACTGCGCGCGGGCACCCGGCTGGCCGGCCAGCCACACCTGGCGGGCACCGGCCGCCCGCAGCGCGGCGGCGACCGTGGCGGCATGCTCGGCGTACACCTTGTCAGCCGAGCACAGGCAGACCACGGTGGCGCCGGACGCGGTGAACGCCGCGGCGATCTGGACCGGGTCGGTGCCGGTACCGGAGGTCGGGGTGTCGAACCCGCCGGCCTGGAACAGGTTGGCGGCGAAGGAGCCCCGCGCCGTCGACGCGGCGGCGCTGCCCAGTGTCGCCAGCAGGATCACCGGACGGTCGCCCGCCTGGGCCGCGGCGTCCGCGCGGGCCCGCAGGTCCTCGAAGTCGGCGTCATAATGGATCTCCGGCAGTCCGGTTGTCACCGCGTCCGCGGGGGCGGACGGCGCGACAGGTGGCGCCGGGACCCGATCGGGAAGCTTCTCGGCGACGTTCGGGAACTCGCTGACGCCGGTGATCGGATCACGCCGATGGGCGATCGCCTCGGCGCGGGCCGCGCGACTGCTCGCGATCCGTTCGGCGACAAGCCCCTCACGCAGCGCCGCGACGATCCCGCCGGCCCGCTCGATCTCGGTGAACGCGGACCAGGCCGCCTCGGCGAGACTTTCCGTCAGGGACTCGACGAACCAGGAACCGCCGGCCGGGTCGATCACCCGAACCAGGCTCGACTCCTCCTGCAGCAGGATCTGGGTGTTGCGGGCGATCCGCCGGGAGAAGTCGTCGGGCAGACCGAGCCTCGCGTCGAAGGGCAGCACCGTGACCGCGTCGGCACCGGCGACCCCGGCGGCGAAGCAGGCCAGCGTCGTGCGCAGCATGTTCACCCAGGGATCGCGGCGGGTCATCATCGCCGTCGACGTGACGGCGTGCTGGCGCTGGGCCCGCTCGGGTCCGCTCGCCCCGCACACCTGGGCGACCCGCGCCCACAGCCGGCGGGCGGCGCGCAGCTTCGCGATCGAGCTGAACTGGTCGGCGGTGACCGCGTAGCGGAACTCCAGCTGGCCGAGCGCCTCGGTGAGGCTCAGCCCGGCGCTGGTCAGCAGGCGCAGGTAGGCGACGCCGGTGGCCAGCGACGCGGCGAGTTCCTGGGCGTCGCTGGCGCCGGCACGGTGGTAGGGCTGGGCGTCGACGACCAGCGCGCGCAGGCCCGGGTACTGCTGGAGGCAGCGCCGCGCGAGCGCCGCGGCCTCGTCGAGCCCGGCCGGCTCGGAGGTGCCGACCCCGACCCGCGCGGCCAGCCCGATCGGGTCGGCCCCCAGGCTGCCCGACAGCTGGGAACCGGGTACGCCGCGGGCGTCGGCGACCCGCAGGAACTCATCCGCGGCCGCCGATGTCCGCCCGCCCGCGTCGAGTGCGACCGGGGCGAGGTCGAGGTACACCTCGGCGAGCACCGTGCCGAGTGCCTCGATGGGCAGGCCGCCCTCGCCCAGGCGCAGCCAGAGCGAGGTGACGCCGCTCTCCAGGTCCGCCAGCACGTCGGCGCCGGCGGCCTTCGCATCCGGGCCGACGTGCAGGGCACGCACATCCCAGCCGCTGCCACCGGTGCCCTGGGGACGCCCACCGCGCACGAACGGCGCGAGACCGGGCAGGCCGACCCCGCCGGCGGGTGCGTCCTCGCTGGTGTACAGCGGCTGGATGCGTGGACCGTCGTAGGTCTCGGTAGCGAGCAGGTCCTCGACATCAGCCGGGGTGTTCGCCTCGGTCGCCACCCCGGATTTGCGCAGGACCCCGAGAACCAGCTTCTGCCACTCGCCTCGCGTGGACTCGGGAAAGTCCGCGGCCAGCGACAGTCCGCCAGAGGGAACGCTCATGCACCGGATCGTAGGCCGGCGGGTTGCGGGAGGCTCGGAATGTACTTCCTGTCACAAGCTCTTGCACCCGTTTGGCTCGATGGTGGCCCCCCTCACCAGGTGGACGCGCCATCAGGAGGCCCGCAGACCGACCTGCGTGGCCCGGGCCAGGCACTGCGCGACGGTCTCCACGACCCGCTGCGGGTACCAGGCCACCTCGAGATCGCCGAAACGCAGCACCGTCCAGTTCATCGCGGCCAGCAGGTTGGCCCGCTGCCGCTGGCCGTGCACCACACCGGCGGGGCGCCCCACCATGGCGCCCTCGGCCTCGACGGCGACCCGCTGCGCCGGCCAGGCGAGATCAAGCTGGGTGACGACCTGACCGGCAGCATCCGAGACCGGCCACTGTGGCCGCGGCGGGGCCAGGCCCGCGTCCGCGAACAACAGCCGCAACCGCGTCTCCAACGGCGACTGGGCCCGCCGATCAGCCAGCGACCACCAGGGCAGGGCCCGGCGGTACCCGCGGCGCCCCGCCGCCGAGAGGCGAGCCGCCCGCAGGTCCGTCACGACGCCGCTGTGCAGGGCACCATCCATGATCGCGACGGCGACCTCCCGGTTCGGCGCCGTGAGTACGAGATCGGCGAGCGTGCGCGCCGTGGAGGTGAGCGGAATTCCGCTGTGGACGATTCGATCCGCGGGCGGAAGGTCGGTGAAATGCAGGCGGACACCGCGTGGCTGGGCCCGGGTGAGCCGAGCCGGCAGCATCAGATGCACCGGTTGCCGCGCATCATCGACGTTGGCACCAGGACCCGCCTCGAACGGCGACATGCCCAACGCGGGCGAACCGAACTCCGCCGCATCACACGGTGCGGTACCGAAAAACCCCGCGACCGAAACGGAAACACCCGACGGGACGGTACCCGCGCCGGTGAGGCCGGCAGCGGGAAAACCCAGCAACCGGGCGGCCGTGACACTGCAGGCCACCGCCTGCGGACGACCGACCAACGCCGCCCGCACCCGCGCCGACAGCGCCTGGACCGTGGACGGCAGACCCAGCAGCCCGACCTCGGCCGCGGCCAAGCCACCCTCGCCACCAGCCAGGCCAGCCAGGCCAGCCAGGTCGGACCGTGGGCCGGCGGCGGGCCGCGGGTTCGAACCGGGCGGCGTGGCCAGATCGGCCGCCGATGCCACCGGGCCCGACCTCGGCGCCGAGGCCAGAGCTCGCCGCGGCACGGGCACGGCGGACACCGCCAGGACGACGAAGGCACCACGGACCGGGTGGTCCCACTGGCCGGACAGCACCAACCGGCGCAGTTGGCCACGGGTGAGGCCGGCTTCGATCGCCTGCCGAAACGTGATCATTCCGCCCTGGCTGCGAGCCAGTCTCAGGGCTGGCCCAAGGCCAGGATAGGAGAAGGTGACAGGTCGGGTCGGCGAGGTCAAGGCCGAGGACAAGGAGGTCATGACTGCAGAATCCAACAGCGGAAGCCGTCGATCCAGAGACCGAAAAAATCTGTGGATAACCACCCACGACGCCCTGTGGAAGAACCGGCAACCCAACCATCCGACCTGGTGGGGGCATTTCCCGAGCGCACGCGACACGTTGTCGGTAACCAGCCAGGAAACTCGACGAAAAGGTCGCGCCGAGCGCGAGGTCACAACCACCGCGGGCGGGCGGGGCGGCTTTCGATCCCGCTGTCAGGCGGCCCGGCTCGCGAGTCCCAGGGCATAGTCGAGCCACCACTGGCCGGCCCCCGGCCCGCCGTTACAGGCTCCGTCGGACTCCCCGGGCACCTTGATCCACAAATAGGCGTCCACCCGTGGATTGCCGGTGGCCGCGGTCGGCGCCGCCCCCAGGCCACGTCCGGGTGGGTTGCACCAGACATCGCCGGCTGCCGGTCCGCGGCCGTTGCGGGAGGTGTCGATGACGTAGTGGGCACGTCCGCCTAGGGCCGCGACCACGGCGTCACCGTAGGCGATCTCGTCCGCCGTCTCGTCGAAGTTGGACACGTTGAGCGCGAAGCCGCGGGCCCGGTCCACACCGGCCAGCCGCAGCCGGCCGGCCATCTCCGCGGCCGAGTGCCAGTCGGCGTGGCCGGCGTCGAGGTAGACGTTGGCGCCGGTGGCGGTGAGCACGTCGACGGCGTAGTTCAGCATCGCGTAGCGCGCGGCCGCCGCGGCCGCGGGCATGCAGTCGATCTGGGCGAGCGCATCCGGCTCGACGATCACCGCCGCCGCGCCGTGGCCGAGTCCAGCGGCGAAGGCCGTGATCCAGGCCCGGTAGGCCGCCTCGTCGCCCACGCCGCCAGCGGACTGCCCGCCGCCGCAGTCACGTTGCGGGATCGCGTAGGCGACGAACAGCGGCAGGGCGCCCGCGGCCCGCACGACCTGCGCCCGCGCCGCGACCCGGGTCCGTACCGTGTTCGGGTCCGGATCACCGAACCAGTCGGCATGAGCCTGGTCGGCGAGCCGGGCGAGCGTCTGGGCCCCTGTCGGATCGCTGGCCCGCAGGGAGGCGACCGCACGGGCCGCCATGCTGTCCGGGTCGACGTAGAGGCGCGCGGAGGCGAACGGGTCCCCCGCCGCGGCGGGGGCGGCGGGCACGGCGGGGGCGACGGGCACGGCTGAGGGGGCGGTGCCCGACGTCGCGGGGGCGGCGCCGCCCTGGCCGGACGCCGGCTTCCCGGTCGCGGGGCCGCTGGGGGCCGAGGCCGATACCCGGGCCGGGCCGGCCTTCCCGCCGGCACCGGTCCTGCTGCCGGCGGCCCCGGTGGTGGCGGCCGAGGCGGACGCGGTGGGCGCACGATCGGCGAGGTCGGGCTGGGCCGCGACCGTGCTCGTCCCCTCGGTGGAACCGGCCGAGGTGCCGACGGTCTGCTGCAGTCCGAAGCCGACCCCCATCAGCAGGACGGCGCTGACGCACAGGCCCGCCCGGAACTGCCGCTGACCACGGGCGGCGGTCCCCGTGCTGGCACGACGGTGACGGCTGATCGGGGCGTTCGACACTCGACCTCCGGCTACCGCGGACACGGGCGCGCCGCGCGACGACCCTGACTGAGGACCGGGACGGACGACGAACGACAGGCCCATCCCGGACGGGTACCCGGGCCGACGACGACCCGGGAACCGACAAAAGGGTACCGAGCGTGGCATCTGCGGAGGTGATGACGCCCAGCGGCCACCGCGACCAGCCGAACCATAGATGCCTGAGAGTGTTCACGCAGTGCCGGCGTAGCTTCGATGGGGACAGCGGAGCGAACGAACGGCTGCCCTGGGCCCCTTGCCGCCGCCGCATCGACACCCCTGCTTCTTCGGGCCGCTCCGAACGCGCAACCCCAGGAGAGGGCCCCCGGACGCGGGCTCACGGACGCGGGCTCACGGACGCGGGGCCCGTGCGCGTACCCGGCTCCGCGTCGACCCGGCAGGGCCGATCGCGGGGCCGGGCAGCCACGGCTGTCTACTTGATCGCGTTCGCCGGGGTGGCGATGCCGTCCGACGAGGTGGTCTGCAGGATCTGGGTCAGTTCGGCCGCGGTGGGCTCGTGGCCGAAGTAGCTCTTGTAGAAGCTGCTGGTGACCGAACGCAGGTCGACGTCGGCGAACAGCGACGGGTTGAGGACCTTGGACACCCACTGCAGGTTGACGGCCTGCTCCGGGGTGTACTGACCCCACGGGTAGAGACCACGCGGGTGGATGTACAGCTTGTTGTTCCTGACCGCGTTCAGGTCGTTCCAGCCCGACAGCTTCGACAGCGCGTCCACGACCGAGGTGCCGGTGTTGGCGGCCAGGCCCTGGTCACCGCCGGGGGTGGCGACGATCAAATAGTCCGGGTTCCACTGGAGCACCTGCTCCATGGTGACCTTGACCCGGTTGCCCTTGATGTCCTTGGCCGCGTCCGTGCCACCGGCCTTCTCGATCCACTGGTCGATCAGGGAGGCGCCGCCCTGGACCGTGATGTCGCTGCCACCGGTGTAGGCCTCGATGAAGAGCACCTTCGGCTTCGCGGTCACGCTCGACAGCTTCGAGGTGAGACCCGCGGAGACCTTCTCGTAGTAGGCGTTGTAGGCCTTCGCCTTGGCCGCCGCCGCGCCGCCGTAGGTCTCGCCGGCGACCGTCATGGACCTGGTGATGTCGTCCAGCTTGGTGAAGAACATGCTGACGGCCGGAATCCCCGCGTTCTTGAAGGGGGTGGCCGTGTCACCGCCGCTGATCAGGGAGACCACGTCGGGCTTGCGCTGGAGCAGCTGCTCCATGTTCACCATGCCGCCGTTGCGGAACAGCTGCGGAACCTTGGTGATGCTCGGCTGCACGGTCTGCATGAACGGAATGGTGCTGACATTCTGCGGAATCGCGACCAGTTTGTCTCCGACGCCCAGCATGACATCAGTGACCGTGTGCGCCGGGAACTGTTCGGCGATGCTGTTGATGGTGGTCGGAACGGTCACCTTCGCGCCGGAGAGGTCCGTGACCACGTGCGTGGCCGGCGTGGGGCTGGCCGACGGGCTGGCCGAGGCGGTGTCGTCACCCGAGCTGGAGCAGCCAGCCAGGGCGATCATCCCGGTGAGGCCTATCGCAACTGCAATGTGCCGTGGGCGGCGTATCGAACTCACTGATGGTCCCCCTGAGCCGAGCGATTCCCATCGCTCATGTCGAACTGATTGATCGGCGAAAATTAGCAGCGGTCAAATCAGGGCGTCAAGGCGGGTTCTCGGACCATCGAGACACATGACGAACCGGTGAACGTTATGTTTCGACGACGCCGTCCGCGTTCGGAGCGAAAAGACCCGGGTGTAGGGCGGGGCGCCGTCAGCACGGACCACTCGGCTATTTACCCAGGGTCTTCGGACGCGACGAGAACACGGAACATGATTACGAATAATTCAGACAAAACACACCCCACGCGTCGACATGGCCTCGGAGCCGGTCGTCACGCCGGAGCCGCCCGAACCCCCTGACCCGCGCCACGAGGCCGCGGCACATTGTGTCTGAAACATTACGAATGCGCTACGTCAAGTCCGCATGTGCGGTAGAACACGAGCGATACATCCGTAGTTGCGGACCTTATGGATGGATGCCTCCGCAGATACCGGAAGGTCGAAGGCCGGAAGCCCCATCAGCCGGACTGGCAGCACCCCTCCATCATCGCTACAGAAAAGAGTCGCCAGAGCACGAAGAGACATCATCGGATGACTGGGCTCGCACCGAACCCAGGCCAGAACCGGCCCCCGCTCCGTTGGCAGGTCAGAACGCCGGCCGACCGGACTCCGACCGGTCAGGAAGCCAAACCACCAGGACGGCGAGGAGCCAGGAGACCGCGGTCAGGACCGAAGAAACCCGGGAGTTCCGGGAACACCCGCTACCGCCACACCCACCAGGCCGCCGAAACATCGAGCCGCCGAACCGTCCGGACATTCACCGGCGGATACGTCTGGCCGACCGAGCGGGGACACGATTGCGTACGAGCGTCGGGGGGCTGTCGGGCCGTTCGAAGAACGATTCAGCCGGCGGCGTTGTGAACGAGTTCGGCGGCGGCCTGTGGCCACCACTGCCCCGCCTCGGGATTACCGCGACCGCATTCTCCGTCGCTGGATCCGGGAGTTTTGATCCACAGCAGGGCGTCGGCGTGCGGGAAACCGGTGTTGGTGGTGGGCTTTACCCCAAGCCCACGACCGGGCGGGTTGCACCAGGGATCCGAGATGCCGCTCGCGGGGCCCTTGCCGTTGCGGGAGGTGTCGATGACGTAGTGGGCACCGCCGAGCAGACGGGAGACCACCTCGCCCCGGGCCGCCTCGTCCGCGGTGGCGTAGTAGTTCGAGACGTTCAGCGCGAACCCGCGGGCATGCGCCACCCCGGCCTGCGCGAGCCGGTGGGCCATGTCGACGGCGCCGGTCCAGCCGCAGTTCGCGCCGTCGAGGTAGACGCTGGTCGCGGGCAGCGCGGCGTAGGCGTCGACCGCGTCACGCAGCAGGGCGTAGCGTTCCGCCGCTTTGCCGGCGTCGAGTTCGTCGATCTGACCGAGCGCGTCCGGCTCGAGGACGATGACCGCCCGCGCGCCGCCGATACCGGCCGCGACCTGCGCCGTGAAGGTGCGGTAGGCGGCGGCGTCGGGCAGGCCCCCCGCCGAGTACAGACCGACATCGCGGTACGGGATGGCGTAGATCATGAAAACGGCGGTGGCACCGGCGGTCTGCGCGGCGGCCGCCCGGGCGTGCACCTCGCCGGTGACGTCGGTGAGCCAGTCGCCTACCGGGAAGGCGGTCGGTGTCTGGACCAGCGGGGCGATGGTGCTCGCCTCGCCGGGATGGGCGGCGGCGCGCTGTGCGGCCTCGCTGTTCGGATCCACCAGGAACGGCTCCTGCGGCGCGTGCAGGGACGCACCATCACCATCAGGTGTCGCCACCGTCGCCTGGTTGACGTCGGCGGCACCCGCGGGACAGCGGGTTCGGTCCGGGGCCGCCACTGCCGGGGCGGCCGTGGCCCCACCCGAACGGCCCGTGTCACCGCCGTCGCTGTCGTCCTTCCCACCGCCGAGGCCACAGGCTGCCACCAGTACGGCGGCGAGGGCCAGGACGGTGCCGATCCGGCCGGCACGCTCGGCGGCCACGGGCAGCAACCTGACTGTCGGCACGACAGCGTCCTCTCTGCGTTGACTCGCGTGACGGGTGGCGCCGGACGGGCCGCCCGTCGGCGCCGCCGGAGCCGGCGAGCCGGCTGCGCTACTGGGCCACGTGCACCCAGGTCGCGACCGACGGAACGTTCGCTCCGTTGTCGACGAAGAGCATGTACCAGTCGCCCGGCAGGACGTTCGCGTTCTCCGGCACGCTCACCGTGACCGTACCGTCCACCTGGGAGGTGATCGGCAGGGCCACCGAACGCTGCTCGGTATCTGTCACGTGAGTGTAGGCTCCCGGCCGAATCAAACGGACTTTTCCGACCTTTTGCGAGACGGACAGCGAGATAGAGGTACCCCTTGTGATGGCGTTGGGCGCGGCGCGGATGACCGGACGGGTACCGGCGTACAGGTAGGGCGGGGAGTAGACCTCGACCCTGGTCTCGAAGGTGTTGTCGTCGGAGAGCGGGTTCGAGCCGAACACCGCCACCCGACCATCGGGCAGCAGCAGGTACTCGGAGTGGTAGTCGCGGCCGACATGCGGATCGGCGACCGGACGGAAGGTGTTGGTCGCCGGGTTGTAGAGCTCGGCCGTCAGGGTGTCGCGGGCGCGGTAGCGTCGCGACCCGCCCGAGACCAGCACCGTGTCGTCGGGCAGCACGACCGCACCGGGATAGCGCTTCGGTGAGCTCAGGTCCGGGCCACGTTCCCAGCTGGGCTGGGGTTTGGTCAGGTCGACGATGGCGGTCCGATCGGTGGCGACCTGGGTGTCCCCGACGCCACCTCCGCCGATGAACATGATCTTCTGGTCCTGCGCCGGGGCCAGCATCACCGTGCCGGCGGTCTCGTTGACCTCGGGCAGCGGCAGACCGGGAACGGCCTGGAAGGCGTTGTTGCCGAGGTTCCACAGCCCGGACTGACGGGCCTCCAGCGACGCCGGGCCGTAACCCGCGTTCGCCCCCGAGAAGAACAGCCGGCCGTCGGCGGTGAGCAGCAGCGACGGGTAGGTGGGGAACTCCTTGCGCAGTTCGGGATGCTCGATCCAACTGGCGCTGCCGGCGTCGAACGACTCGGTGTTGCCCGGGTCGATGTCGCCCTTGTCGTTGAGCCCCGAGACCGCGACGACCGCGCCGTTGGCCAGCGTGACCAGCGTCGGGTACCAGCGGGCGTGCTGGAGGAAACCGGTCTTGACGTACCGCTCGCTGATCGGGTCGAACAGGTAGGAGTCCTTGAGGCCCTGGTACTCCTTCTTCTTGCCGTCCGGCGCGTCCGCGGCGAGCACCTCATAGGCCTTGGTGCCGCCGGCGATGAGCAGGTCACCGTTGGGCAGGAAGGCATGCCCGGCGCAGAACACGTCCCACGGCGTGGCGATCTTCTGGAAGGTGTTGGCGCTCGGATCCCACAGGATGGTCTCGAACCGCTTGGCGTCGAAGCTCTTCTTGTCGTTGCCGGATCCCGCCATGAGCAGGACCTTCCCGGTCCGCAGCATCGCCGCGTGGATCGAGCGCGAACCACTGTCGGCGACGATGTCCCACCGACCGTTGTCGCGCATGTAGTCCGGCTGGTGGGAGCGCCAGTCGTTGTACCGGTCGGACGCCCACGAGTTGACGTAGGGGAAGTTACCGGCCAGCACCACCAGCACGATGATCCCGGCCTGCAGAATCCGGCGCCGACGACGTGACCTGGTCGGCGTCGACACGACCGGCACCATCCGCGGGTCGTCCAGGCTGGGCCGCGCCTGCGCCGGCGCGGACCGACGACCCGACGCGGACCGACGTCCCGGCTCGGACCGACGGCCCAGGTCAGACCGCTGCCCCGGCTCGGACCGACGGCCCGGCTCGGAGCGACGGCCCGGCTCGGAGCGGCGCGCGTCCGCGGGACGCCCGTCGCGACCGGACGCCGAGCCGCCGATGGCCGGCAGGTCGGTGACGGTCGGATCGTCGGGTTCCGGCCGTCCCTCGGGGCGACGCGGACGGTCGGCCATCAGCCGATCTCCTCAAGCAGGCCGTCGAGGGAGACCCGACGTCGGCGTGGAGTGAGTCGCATCGTGACGTCCTCGACATAGGCGGGTCGGTCGCCGACACCGGCACCAACCCCGGCGAGCACCTCCCGGCGACCGGTGATCACCGTCTCGTGCTCGGTGTAGACCGGCGGCGCGGACGGGTCGAGGCGGCGCCGATCGGCACCGGCGTCGGCACCGGATCCACCGCTGGCCGCCGGTCGCGAGACCGCGGGGACGGACCCGGCGGCCGGTGCGTCCTTGGGATCAGGCACCGTGCGGGTGACGACCGTGTCGTCGCGGCCACCGTCACCGGCGGCCGGCCCCATGGCCGACGCCTGCGCGAGGGCGGCGGCGACGCCGGCGGCCGAAAGGAGCATGGTCGGCCCATCGATGCCGACGCCGACCGGTGCGCCGGCCTCGGCGGCCCCGTCCTTCGCCCTGGCCTCACCGGGCGTATCCGGGGGGGCGCTGGCACTGGCCGCGGCCAGGCGTCGGTCGTCCCGCGCGGTCCGGTCACGTCCGGGTACGGCGGGCACCGGGCCCAGCGGACGGGCGCCGACGATGGTGACGGTGTCGCCGGTCAGCGCGTCGAACGCCGCGGGGACCGGCACCTCCTCGGTGACCGGATCCGCGAACGCGGCGGCCACGACCGCCGGTACCTCCTCGGTCGCCGGATCGTCCGCCGGCTGGCGACCCACGGGGGCGACGATCGGCCAGGCCGCCTCGGCGGCCCGGCGCGGTGCCGGGACATGCGCGGCCGGCAACGGGTTGGGGGCGTTGGCCCGGCGCGGCGCGAGGATCGGTTCCAGTTGCCACAGGCCGATGGGCAACAGGCAGGTCACCAACGACAGCGAGACCCACACCATGTTCGCCGGATACAGGTGCCCGAGCGCCGCCGCGGCGGCGATCGATCCGGCCGACCAGGCCGCCCAGAAAAGGTGTTTTCGGAAGGTCGCCAGTCCGTCAGGGCTCGCCTGGTCACCCTTCGGGGTGACGACGAAACCCAGCTTGCGCCGGAACACCGCACCGACCAGTGCGGTCGAGTAGAACGGCGTGCACAGCACGGAAACGAAGATTCCGGACATTCCCGCGGTGCCGGGTTCCTCATGCGGACTGGTGTTGAACCGGCGCAGCCAGAAGTACAGCAGCAGTCGCGAGGCGAACACGTCCACATAGAGCGCGAACCAGGCCGAGACGTGCACGACGACGCCGGTGGAACCCAGCGCCATGTACGTCGTCGTGAGGATCATGCCGAGAATCCAGGTCAACGCGACCGTCGGATAGTGCAGCATCAGCGTCGCGTAGTGCAGCCGCGGCCCCCAGGACAGCTTGCGCATCCGTCCGGCGGCCTCGGTCACCAGCACCTCGTTGGCCCCGCGGGCCCAGCGCAGCTGCTGGCTGAAGAAGTCCGTCCAGGTCGCTGGGCCCTCGCCGACGGCGATGACGTCCGGGGTGTAGACCGACGTCCAGCGGTGCTTCGTGGCCGGGTTGCGGGCACCGTGGACGGCGAAGGAGGTCGCCAGGTCCTCGGTGATCGAATCCTGGAAGCCGCCGATCTGCCGCCAGGTCTCCACCCGGTAGGCGTGGTTCGTACCGACGAACATGCCACAGGCGAAACGGTTGGCGGCCCGCTGGACGACCGAGTGGAACATGTAGTTCTGCGCCTCGGCGCCCCGGGTCAGGTAGTGGCGGAAGTTCCCGTACACCTGGGGGCCGACGACGAACGCGACATTGGGATCGCGGAAGTACCCGAGCATGCGTTCGCCGAAGTTCGGCAGCGGAATGTGGTCCGGGTCCACCGAAAGAACCACGTCGTAGGCATCGCCGTGCGCATCCAGCCACGAGTTGTGGTTGCCGTGCTTCGTCTTCGCTCGAAAGCGGCCACGGCCGGTGTTGTAGCGCTCCACGCCTTTGCGGGAGAAGTGGTTGACGCCCAGTTCCGCGCACATCGCGCGGACCGCCGGGTCGTTGCCCTCGTCCAGCAACCAGACGTCGATCATCGAGTCGTGCCGGATGTTCAGGGCCGCGATCAGGGTGTCGCGGACGACGTCGATGGGCTCCTTGGACGGCACGATCGTCGTCGTGAAGGCGACCCGCAGCCCGGTGGGAGGCCGCACCGGAACCGGATTACGCATGATGAACGCCGACCAGCACAACGTGATCGAGTTGACCAGGCGAATACCCTCGGTCACCACGATCAGCCAGAACATCACGGCGTTGCCGACCTGGACCGCGGTCGGCAGATAGCGGCCCTGCGGGTAGTGCTCAGGCTGGATCAACCACACGAAGAACAGCGACGACAGACCCACCGTGGCGATCAGCTGCGGAAGGACCTGGTAGAGGTGCCGTCCCACCATGATCTTGCGGTAGGCGACGTGGTAGACGCCCTGGGCCGGCGGCTCCCGCAGGGGCCCGGCGAGCGTCGAGAACGACGCGTAGTCATACGCCACGGTGCTGACTCCCTTCCCCTGGACCCCCGGCGGGGTTCACGGGCGGTCGCCGCCGACCGAGCGCCAGGCTGCTCGCCGCGGCGCCGGCCATCACGGCTCCGCACGTCACCGCGACCCACAGCCACGCTGCCGGACCACTGTGGGTGACCGGTTCGTCGGTCTGGAAGGTGCCGATCCGTAGCCGGCCGATCGTGTGCTCCAGCGGTGTCGCGGCGTCCAACCGGCCCAGGGCCAGCGCGACGATCGCCAGGCCGCAGGCCAGCACCGCGCTGGCCAGCCCGCGCCGGCCGGTCCAGCCCGCCAGCAGACTGAGCACGATCGCGAGCACGGCGGCGGCCCCGACCAGCGCCCCGGTGGGCGCCAGATCCCAGCCGGACCGGGTCGCCACCAACAGATGCGCGCCCCGGTCGGACAGGGTGGCGCGCGCCCAGGTCCGCGGCACGGTGAACAGCACCACCAGACCAGCGGCAACACACAGCGTGAGCAGGCGATCGCCCCAGGCGGTGTCCGCTCTCACGGTGTTCCTACGGCGACCAACGCCGCTCGGGGCCGCCCCGGCGCCGCGGGCGGCCCGAGCGTCTCGGGCGGCCAGGGCCTCGCCGTCGCGGTGGCCGTCCGCGGAGTTCAGAGCGTCCAAGGCCGACCGATCGCCGTTGCCCGGCTCCTCGTGGACCACGAAACCCCTCCCGGCGGTACGGCCATGCGGGTACGACCACCAGGCCGATCCACATTGCCGCGCCGCGATACCGCGTCACCCCTGACGCGACAGAACCGATATCCGTCCGTGGGCCTGCGCCGGACAGCAACGTGCTGACAGACGCACAACGAGGCGATAATGTTGCGCCGAGCCCACAGAACTGCCGTTACGTCAGCGTTCTTCAGGAACACTGCGTGTACAGATTATGCGTGGCCACCGATTAGCCCTCGGCCGGGTGGGTCGCATCGCATGATCCTGACAGCGACGTGAGGGTTGACCGTGGCGATCAGCCGCGGACGAGAAGAACGATCGCGACGACCACGCCAAGCGTGATGACCGCGGCACGCAACAGCGCCGGATGCATCCGGCGTGCGATTCGGGCGCCGATCAGACCGCCGGCCAGCGAGGCGACCACGAGAATCCCGGCGTAACCCCAGGCCACCTTGGCTGTGATGAGGAACACGACTACCCCGACGGCGTTCACACCGAATGCGAGCAGGGTTTTGAGGCCGTTGGTGCGTTGGAGATCGTCGGTCAGCAGGATGCCCAGCACACCGAGCAACAGGACGCCGAGCCCGGCCCCGAAGTACGACCCGTAGACCCCGGCGATCAGCACCCCGAAGCGGGTCGGCCAGGTGACCGTCCGCGCCGCCGGCGGCTGCGCACCGGCCGCGGGGACAGCCGGGGTGGTGACCGGGGTGGCAGTCGGGGTGGTCACCGGGGTGACCGTGTGGGCGCGGCGGCGGGCCACCACGGCGGCCAGTCGGGTCTGCGCGGCCAGCAACAGGCAGGAGGCCAGCACCAGGTAGGGCACCACGGCGCGGAAACTCGAGGACGGGGTGGCCAGCAGGATCACCGCCCCGATGAGGCCGCCGAGCAGCGCGGGCGGCCCGAGGGCCCGCAGCCGGTCGACCTGATCGGCGAGTTCGCGCCGATAGCCCACAGCCCCGCCGGCGTAGCCGGTGACCAGACCGACCGAGCAGGTGATGTTCGCGGTCAGCGCCGGCAGCCCGGTCGCCAGCAGCGCCGGGAAGGCGATGAGGGTGCCGCCACCGGCGATGGCGTTGACGGCACCCGCGAGCAGCCCCGCTCCCGCGGCGAGCAGGGCATCACCTGGTCCCATCCGATCCGCCTCCCGGCCGCCTCGTCCACCCGCCGCCCACGGGCAGGCACGGGCCGAGCATCCAACTCGGGCGGACGACCATGGAAGCGGATGTGACGTGGTCGGCGCGGGCCCCGACCCGGCGGACCCGCTTGTCAGGCGCCCTCGACGCCGGTTCGGTTACAGGTCGAACTCCTCCGGGTTGATCCCGACAGCGAAGCAGGCCTCCCGCACCACGGCCTGCTCGGTCTTGTCGAACGTGCCGTCGGCGCCGCCGATGACGATGCCGATCTGGATGACCGCCCGGGCCTCGGCCGGCTTCTTCTTGGTCCTGCCGATGTCCTGCAGCACCGACACCTTGCCGAACTCGAAGTCGGCCTGCAGCTTGGCGACGTAGTCGTTGAAGCGGCGCTGCAGGTCGTCCGCCGGGAAGTTGTTCAGGACGTCGTTGGAGATGATCAGGGAGGCGACGCGCTGGCGTTCGGCCGGATCGATCGTGCCGTCAGCGGCGGCGACCAGCGCGCAGATCGCCATGCTGGCGTCGCGGAAGGCGCCGCTTTTCAGGTCGTTCTTCTTCGCGTTCAGCTGGCCCTGCATTGACTGGGCCGACTGGCGAAGCTGGTTCCAGATGGGCACCTCGGCTCCCTTGCACGAGTGTCTCCGGGCGGCGGGCGTCCGGAGGGCTGGAGTCGTCGGCACGACGCCGACGACAGGCGGCTTCAGCAGGGTGAACGCACAATGCCCCGGTCACGATCCCCGTAAGCCCCCCGAACCGCTGTGCGCGGACCGCCCACGTTCGGGTCCCCGTCACCGACCGGGGGGAGAGCCGGCGGCGGTCGGCACGCCGTTGAGTGTGTCGACGGCGGCCTGGGCCGATCCGATCGTCGAGAAGTCGACGGCGATGTAGGTCGGCGTCCGGCCCTGTTCGGTGCGACAGCGCTGGGCCCGCCGGGTCAGGGCCGGTGCGGCGTTGGCGGTCAGCGCGGCGTGCCGGCTCGGCGCCGCGGCGGTGATCCAGTTGTTCATCAGAAGCAGGTCCGCGCCGGCGCTGCCACGGTTACGCGGGCAGCCGGCCAGGTCAGCGGGCTTCTTCGCGTCGAACGGCGTGTCGGTGGCATAGCGGTAGAAGCCACGCAGGAACGTGCCGGGCAGGTCCTGCTGCTCGGTGAACACCACCAGGCGACGACCCGAGTCGACCATCGCGCCCAGAGTGGGCCAGCGACCATGGGGATCCTCCGGCGGCGTCGC
Organism: Frankia sp. AgPm24; assembly: GCF_023243055.1. Lineage (NCBI taxonomy): Bacteria > Bacillati > Actinomycetota > Actinomycetes > Frankiales > Frankiaceae > Frankia > Frankia sp. AgPm24. The sequence goes on from NZ_JALKFW010000212.1 coordinate 126,630, forward strand.
GACCATCGCGGCGAGGCCCGCCGAGGCCACCGCGCCGGCGATCTCGCTGGCCGGCACCTCGTTGTCCTGGATGATCAGCGTGACCACCTCGGTGGGGTTGCGGTTCATCCAGTCGCGGAGCTGACCGAATGTGGCGGTGAGGTCCAACGCGCCAAGCTGGCACACGTCGTGGCACAGCCACACGCCGGGACGCTGCGAGACGGCCCCCCGGGTCAGCGGTTCGAGCGCGGCCCGGGTCGTGGGTGCCAGGGTCGCGAGGTAGGCGGCGACCTGCTCGGCGGGCGTCCAGTGATGGACGTCGAGCAGCAGGGTGCGCACACCCAGATCCAACTGGTGGACGAGGGTCGGGTCCTGGGACGGGCCGAGAAAGCGGTCCTCGCTGTTGGCCATCGCGTTGTGGGTGGCGAGGTAGGCGACCTGGTCGTAGCGCCGCTCGCACAGCGACGGGCTGGATTCGCACAGCCGGCGGGACTCCGCCGCCGCCCCCGGGAAGGCCGTCCAGGTCACACTCACCATCACCGGGACGGCGAGTACCAGCGCGGTGGCCAGGCGACGGCGCCGTCCGGTCGTGCTCCAGCGGGCCGACAGCGACACCAGCAGCGACCCGCCGCCGACGACCAGGCCCAGCACCAGCGACCAGCCGACAACCCGCAGGTAGTCGCTCTCCACCGTCCGGTAGGCCTGCTCGGAGAAGTCCACCAGCACGGCGCTGGCGCCGGCCGGCAACGGCGAGTGCGGACCGGCCAGCGGTCGCAGCGGGTTGGGCAGCGCCAGGCGCAGCGCGAGGCCGGCGAGGCCGAGGGCGAGCCCGGCGGCGACCACGGCGCCGGCGCCGGCGCGCACCCGGGAGACCCCCTGGCGTCCGGCCAGCACGACGATGGCGACCAGCGCCCCGGCGATCAGCAGCGCGAGGCCCACCGACAGCCAGCCCAGCGCCGCGGTGACGTCATGCAGCTTCTCGATCGCGCTGATCGCCGGCTGGTCGCGCAGGTCGGACAGGCGCACCCCGAGGTCGAGGGTCGATCCGTGCAGCGACTCACGCAGCCGTGCGGTGGCCAGCTCATCGCCCTGGAACAGCTGCGGGCCGAGCAGGGCCAGGGCGCCGGCGACGTCACCCGCGCGCAGCTGGGCGCGCAGCCGCGGTTCGAGGCGGGCGCGGGTGTCCGGGGCGAACCGGTCGAGCACCAGTGGCAGGACCCGGTCGGTGTCCTGGGCGGTCAGTTCGATCGTGGGCAGCGAGCTCGGGGGACGTCCGGCGGCGATGTCGTTGATCGCGCTGAGCACGTCCTCGGTGAAGTCCGCCACGGACGTCACCCGGTAGGTGGTGCCGGACCCGAGTTCACCGGCGATGTAGCGGTTGGCCAGACCCGAGACGTTGTCGAAGATCGGCGCGAGGTCGACGGCGAGCTCCACGTCGTTCGCCTGGCCGCGCAGGTAGTCGACCACCCGGGTGATCTGCTCGTCGGTCATCGCCTCGACGGTGGCCGGTGGCAGGACGGTGCGCAGGTTCGCGGTGATCAGCGAGCCGTCGATCGGCAGGCCCGCGAGCAGGGCGCCCACCGCCGGGTCGGGCAGCACCTCGGTGTAGAGCCGGTCGTAGGCGTCCGCCCGGTTCAGCGACTGGGAGTAGAAGGCCGGGTTGAGCACCGTCCGGCTGGCGGTGAGGATGAGCACCAGTGGCACGGCGCCGACCGCGACCACCAGCACCAGCGCCAGATAGGCGAGGCGACCTCGGCGCGTGCGACGGCGCTTCGCCGGCTCGCCCTCGTCTGCCTCGCCGCCCACCGCCGTCAGGATATCGCGCTGACACCCGGGCCCGATCCCACCGGGGGTACCCCGCGCCCGGGGTCCGGTCAGCCGCCCGAGCCCAGGTGCAGCTGCGGGTGGGCGACGGCGGCCAGGGTCTGGTGGATGCGGGTGGCCACGTCGTCGGGCTCGCCCGTGCCGTCGATGGTGTGCAGCACGCCGGCCTGCTCGTAGTAGCGGCGCAGCGGGGCGGTCTCCGCGGCGAAGACCGCCATCCGACGCCGCGCGGTGTCCTCGGTGTCGTCGAGCCGGTCCTCGGTGTGGGCCCGGCGCCGGATGCGGGCCAGCACCTCGTCGACGTCCACCTGGAGGTCGATGACCGCGTCCAACGGGCCGCAGCTGGCGGCGAGCATCCGGTCCAGCGCCTCGGCCTGCGGGTAGGTGCGCGGAAAGCCGTCGAACAGGAAACCCTCGGCGCAGTCGACGCTGACGGCGAGGCGGTCGGCGACCATGTCCAGCACGATCTCGTCGGGGACGAGCTCACCGGCGCGGACATACCGCTCGGCCCGGCGCCCCAGCGGAGTGCCCGCGGAGATCTGCCGGTCGAACAGCTGGCCGGTGGAGATCGTCGGGATGCCATGGCGGGCGCTGATCCGCGCGCCCTGCGTTCCCTTGCCGGAGCCGGGGGGTCCCAGCAGCACGAGCCTCATGCCCATGGACGGTACCGCCACCAGGGCTGACACCCCCTACCGACGACTCCTGTGAATCCTGGTCAAGCACGACAGACGCCGCGAGGAGCAAGCCAGCTCACACCCGTTTGTCACGCGACGCGCGACCGTGGCTCACTCCCCGCTGGTGTCTGACCACCCGTTCGACCTGGTTCAGCGGCGAGTGGGTGTGATCGGGTCCGGCAGGTCGGTGCGGCCCATCAGCCGACGGTCGACCGCGGCGGCGGCGGAGCGTCCCTCGGAGATCGCCCAGACGATCAGGGACTGGCCCCGGCCCATGTCGCCGGCGACGAACACCCCGGGCACGGACGTCTCCCAACCGGCGTCGCGCGCCACGTTGCCCCGGGCGTCGAGGTCGACGCCGAGGTCGGCCAGCAGACCGGTGGGCTGCGGGCCGGTGAAGCCCATCGCCAGCAGCACCAGCTCGCAGGGCAGCTCGACGTCGGTGCCCTCGACCTTCTCGAACCGTCCCGCGGTGAAACGCACCTCGTGCATGCGCAGCGCCCGCACGTTGCCCGTGTCGTCGCCGAGGAAGCACTCGGTGGACACGGCGAACACCCGCTCGCCGCCCTCCTCGTGCGCGCTCGAGACCCGGTAGAGGATCGGGAAGGACGGCCACGGGTTCGCCGGTGCGCGCAGCTCCGGCGGCCGCGGCATGATCTCCAGCTGGTGGACGGACGCCGCGCCCTGGCGGTGCGAGGTGCCCAGGCAGTCGGCTCCGGTGTCACCGCCACCGATGATGACCACTCGTTTGCCCGCCGCGGTGATCGGCGGCTCGGCCAGATCGCCGAGCACGACCCGGTTCGCCGGCTCCAGGAACTCCATCGCCAGGTGGATGCCGGCGAACTCCCGACCGGGCACGGGCAGATCCCGGCCGATCGTCGACCCACCGGCGAGGACCACCGCCTCGTAGGACGAGCGCAGCTCGTCGGCCGTGATGTCCACGCCGACATCGCAGGAGGTGACGAACGAGGTGCCCTCTGCTTCCATCTGGGCGAGCCTGCGGTCCAGGACCGCCTTCTCCATCTTGAACTCGGGGATGCCGTAGCGCAGCAGACCGCCGACGCGGTCGGCCCGCTCGTAGACGACGACGTCATGCCCGGCCCGGGTGAGCTGCTGGGCGGCGGCGAGTCCGGCGGGCCCCGAGCCGACGACGGCGACCCGGCGCCCGGTGCGCACCGACGGCGGCACCGGTACGACGGTGCCGTCCGCCCAGGCCCGGTCGATGATGCTGACCTCGACCTGCTTGATCGTCACCGGGTCGTCGCCGATGCCGAGCACGCAGGCAGCCTCGCACGGCGCCGGGCACAGCCGTCCGGTGAACTCGGGGAAGTTGTTCGTGGCGTGCAGCCGCTCGCTCGCGTCCGGCCAGTCGCCCCGGCGGGTCAGGTCGTTCCACTCGGGGATGATGTTCCCCAGCGGACAGCCGTTGTGACAGAACGGGATGCCGCAGTCCATGCAGCGGCCCGCCTGTTCGCGCAGGTGCTCCTCCGGGAACGCCTGGTAGACCTCGCGCCAGTCCTGGATGCGCACATCGACCGGGCGGCGTGTCGGCAGCTCCCGGCTGTGCTTGAGAAAGCCGGTCGGGTCGGCCATGTCACTCCTGTCCGGTCAGTAGGCGGTGCTGGGTGTTCTGGGTGTTCTGGGGGCTGTGGGGGGTGTGGCGGTGCTCAGCCACGGCCGGCCGCCATGATCTCCTCTTCGGCGACCAGGCCCTGCTCCTGCGCACGACGGATCGCGGTGAGCACCCGCTTGTAGTCGCGCGGCATCACCTTGCGAAACGATCCGCGGACGTTCTCCCAGTCGGCGTACAGCCGGGCGGCCACGGTGGAACCGGTCTCCCGGCGGTGACGCACCAGCAGGTCACGTACGGTCGCCTCGTCCTCGGCGTCGAGGTCCTCGACGTCGACCATCTCCCGGTTGATCCGCTCGTCCACCGGGTCGTGCAGGTAGGCGACGCCGCCGCTCATCCCGGCGGCGAAGTTGCGTCCGATCTGCCCGAGGACGAGCACGGTGCCGCCGGTCATGTACTCGCAGCCATGGTCACCGACACCCTCGACGACGGCGGTGGCACCGGAGTTGCGCACGCAGAAACGCTCCCCGACGATGCCGCGGAAGAACGCCTCCCCGGCGGTGGCGCCGTAGAGCAGCACGTTACCGGCGACGATGTTCTCCTCGGCGCGCAGCGGCGACTCCTTCGGCGGGAAGACGAAGATCTTGCCGCCGGAGAGGCCCTTGCCCGTGTAGTCGTTCGCGTCGCCCTCGAGGGTCAGGGTCATCCCACGCGGGGCGAACGCACCGAAGCTCTGCCCGGCGGAGCCGGTGAACCGCAGCTGGATGGTGTCGTCCGGCAGACCGGCGCCGCCGTAGCGCTTCGTCACCTCGTAGCCGAGCATCGTGCCGACCGTGCGGTTGACGTTGCGGATCGGCATCTCCAGCCACACCGGCCGGCCCTCGTCGAGGGCGCCCTCGCACAGCTGGATCAGCGAGTTGTCCAGCGCCTTGTCCAACCCGTGGTCCTGGCTGGACGTGCAGTGCAGCGAACCGCCGAAGGGCCGCTCGGGGCTGTGCAGCAGCGGGGTGATGTCGAGCCCCGAGGCCTTCCAGTGCTCGATCGCCGCGCGGGCGTCCAACAGGTCGACCCGGCCGACGGCCTCCTGCAACGTGCGGAAGCCCAGCGCCGCCAGATGCGCGCGAACCTCCTCGGCGATGTAGGTGAAGAACGCCTCGACGAACTCGGGCTTGCCGGTGAACCGGGCCCGCAGCTGCGGGTTCTGGGTGGCCACGCCGACCGGGCAGGTGTCCAGGTGACAGACGCGCATCATCACGCAGCCGGCGACGACCAGCGGAGCGGTGGCGAAACCGAACTCCTCGGCGCCCAGCAGCGCGCCGACGATGACGTCGCGGCCGGTCTTGAGCTGACCGTCGACCTGCACGACGATCCGGTCCCGCAGCCCGTTGAGCAGCAGCGTCTGCTGGGTCTCGGCGAGCCCCAGCTCCCACGGCGCCCCGGCGTGCTTGAGCGAGGTCAGCGGGGAGGCACCGGTGCCGCCGTCGTGCCCGGAGACGAGCACCACGTCGGCGTGCGCCTTGGACACCCCGGCCGCGACCGTGCCGACCCCGACCTCGGCGACCAGCTTCACGTGCACCCGCGCCTTCGGGTTCGCGTTCTTCAGGTCGTGGATGAGCTGGGCGAGGTCCTCGATCGAGTAGATGTCGTGGTGCGGCGGCGGGGAGATCAGACCGACACCCGGGGTGGAGTGGCGGGTCTTCGCGATCCACGGGTAGACCTTGTGGCCGGGCAGCTGCCCGCCCTCCCCCGGCTTCGCGCCCTGGGCCATCTTGATCTGGATGTCGTCGGCGTTGGCCAGGTACTCGCTGGTCACCCCGAACCGGCCGGACGCGACCTGCTTGACGGCGCTGCGGCGCAGGTCGCCGTTGGCGTCGGGGACGAAACGCTCGGCGTCCTCGCCGCCCTCACCGGTGTTCGACTTGCCGCCGAGCCGGTTCATCGCGATCGCGAGCGTCTCGTGCGCCTCGGCGCTGATCGAGCCGTAGGACATCGCACCGGTCGCGAACCGCTTGACGATCTCGGAGACCGGTTCGACCTCCTCGATCGGCACCGGTGGGCGCACCCCGGCCCGCAGGTCGAACAGGCCGCGCAGCGTCGCGTTCTCCCGGGACAGCCCGTCGATCCTGCTGGTGTACTCCTGGAAGACGTCGAACTGGCGGGTGCGGGTGGCGTGCTGGAGCAGGAAGACGGTCTCCGGGTTGAACAGGTGCAGTTCGCCCTCGCGGCGCCACTGGTACTCCCCGCCGACCTCCAGCCCGCGGTGCGCGAGCTCGGAGGCGACCCGCGGGTGGGCGCGGCTGTGCCGAGCGGCGACCTCGGCGGCGATGATCTCCAGGCCCACGCCGTCCAACCGGGACGGGGTGCCGACGAAGTAGGAGTCGACGAACTCCTGGGCGAGCCCGATCGCCTCGAAGACCTGCGCACCGGTGTAGCTCGCGACGGTGGAGATGCCCATCTTGGACATCACCTTCAGCACACCCTTGCCCAGCGCCCTGATCAGGTTCTTCTCGGCCTCGGCGCGGCTCACGCCGGTGATCTCGCCCTCGTCGATCAGCGTGTCGGCCGACTCGAACGCCAGGTACGGGTTGACCGCGGCCGCGCCGTACCCGGTGAGCAGGGCGATGTGGTGCACCTCGCGGGCGTCACCGCACTCGACGATCAGGCCGACCTTCGTCCGGGTGCGCTCGCGGATCAGGTGGTGATGCACCGCCGCGGTGAGCAGCAGCGACGGGATCGGCGCCTTGCGCTCGTCGGAGTCACGGTCGGAGAGCACGACGATGCGCGCCCCGTCGGCGATGGCCTCGCTGACCCCGGCGCAGATCTCGTCCAGCCGGGCGGCGAGCGCCGCGCCACCACCGTCGACGTCGTACAGCCCACGGACGGTCACCGAGGCGAAGCCCGGCATGTCACCGTCGTCGTTGATGCCGACGATCTTGGCGAGCTGACCGCTGCTGATCACCGGGTAGGGCAGGTGCACCATCCGGCAGGACGCCGGCGACGGGTCGAGCAGGTTGCCCTCGGGGCCGAGGGTCCGCCCGAGGCTGGTGACCAGCTCCTCCCGGATCGCATCCAACGGCGGGTTGGTGACCTGCGCGAACAGCTGGGTGAAGTAGTCGAACAGCAACCGGGGACGCGACGACAGGACGGCCACCGGCGTGTCGGTGCCCATCGACCCGATCGGCTCGGCACCGCCCCGGGCCATCGGCGCCACCAGGACGCGCAGCTCCTCCTCGGTGTAGCCGAAGACCTGCTGGCGGCGCAGCACCGAGGAGTGCCCGTAGACGACGATCTCACGCTCGGGCAGATCGTCGAGCGAGATGAGCCCGGCATGCAGCCACTCCGCGTAGGGCGCGGCGGTGGCGAGCTCCGACTTGATCTCCTCGTCGTCGATGATGCGCCCCTGCGCGGTGTCGACGAGGAACATCCGGCCCGGCTGGAGCCGCCCCTTGCGCACCACCCGGTGCGGCGGGATGTCGAGCACACCGACCTCGGAGGCCATCACGACCAGCCCGTCATCGGTCTGCCAGTACCGCCCCGGACGCAGCCCGTTGCGGTCGAGCACCGCACCGATCACCGTGCCGTCGGTGAACGCGATCGCCGCCGGGCCGTCCCATGGCTCCATCAGCGCCGAGTGGAACTCGTAGAACGCGCGGCGGGCCGGGTCCATCTCGGCGTGGTTCTCCCACGCCTCGGGGATCATCATCAGCACCGCGTGCGGCAGGCTGCGCCCGCCGAGGTGGAGCAGTTCGAGCACCTCGTCGAAACTCGCCGAGTCGCTCGCGCCGTCCGCGCAGATCGGGAACAGCCGCGCCAGGTCCCCCGAGATCAGGTCGCTGGCCAGCAGCGCCTCCCGGGCCCGCATCCAGTTCCGGTTGCCTCGAACGGTGTTGATCTCGCCGTTGTGGGCGACGAACCGGTACGGATGGGCCAGCGGCCAGCTCGGGAACGTGTTCGTCGAGAACCGGCTGTGCACCAGGGCGATGGCGCTGGTGAAACGCGGGTCGTCCAGATCCGGGAAGTACGCCGAAAGCTGGTGGGTGGTCAGCATCCCCTTGTAGACGATCGTGCGCGACGACAGCGACGCGACGTACACGCCCGTCTCGCGCCGGATGCGCTTGCGCGCGCAGAACGCCCGGCGCTCCAGCTCACCCACGTCGAAGGCCGCCTCGGCCTTCTCCCCCGCCACGCCACCCAGCGCATCGCCGGGCAGGGCCACGAACAGCTGGCGCATCCGGGGCTCCACCTCGCGGGCCGCATGCCCGACGATGTGGCTGATCGTGGGAACCTCACGCCAGCCCAGTACCCGCAGGCCCTCCTGGCGCACGATCCGGCTGATCACCCGTACCGCGTCGTCGCGCTCCCCCGCCACCTGGGGCAGGAAGGCGATGCCGACCGCGTACCGGCCGGGCGCTGGCAGGGCGAAGTCCACCACATCACGCAGGAACTGATCGGGGACCTGGACGAGAATGCCGGCTCCGTCGCCGGTATCCGGGTCGCTGCCCGACGCGCCGCGGTGATCCAGGTTGCGCAGGACGGTGAGGCCCTGGTCAACCAGTTCATGGCTACGACGACCGTGCACGTCGACTACGAAGCCGACCCCGCAGGCGTCGTGTTCGAAAGTGGGGTCGTAAAGACCTTGCGCGCTCGGCATCCGGCGAAGTCCTGTCCGTCTTCAGGGGCTGAAGGTGAGGCGGACGACGCTGTCCGAAGGTGAACCGCGGCACGACGGCGCTGGCCCAGCGACCCGTGTGCCTGCTCTCGAGTGTGCCATGCGCCGAGCCGACACGCCTTGATCATATATGTCCGGCAGGTCACAGCCGTATAACGTCACACAACCTGACACGAACGGCGCACCAGTCGGTAGTGGACGACCACCTTTCGGGAAATTCCGGCGCGATCCGGCCTCGATCGAGGCCCGTGGACGGCGGCCGTGCGGCTCAGCGCGGCGGCGCCTCGACCGGCGCGTGCCCCGCCGATTCTCCCCTGCCGGGCGTTACCCGGCCAGTCTGCGCCCCGACATCGGCGCCCACGCCAGCCTCACGTTCGACCCTGGTCCCGCCGCCGCCCCCGCCGCCGCTCTCGCCGCCAGGCTCGGAGCCGGTCTCGGACTCGCCCCTGAGGCCGGTTCCGCTGCTGCGCCCGGATTCGCCGCCGGTCTCGGACTCGCCGCCGGGGCGGGGGGCCGTGCCGTCGGTGGAGGCGACTCCCTCGGGCTCGACCCCTCGACGGCCGCGTTCGCGCACCAGGCCGAGCTCGCGCTGTTCCTCGGGTGAGACGTCCAGATCGACCGGCCGACGGGTCAGCGCGAACGCGACGATGGCGGCGACGCAGACCAGGGCGGACGTCCAGATGTTGACCCGCAGCCCGAGAATCCTGTCGGCGGTGTCGATGCGCAGCATCTCGATCCACAGCCGGCCGAACGTGTACAGCGCCACGTACAGGGCGAACAGCCGGCCACGACCGAGCCGGTGCCGACGGTCGACGAACAGCAGGATGCCGGCGACCACCAGGTTCCACAGGAACTCGTACAGGAACGTCGGCTGGTAGGTGGCCACGGTCGGATCGATCCGGTGGGCCGCGTCGATGCGCACCGCCCAGGGCAGGTCGGTGGCACGGCCGTACAGCTCCTGGTTGAACCAGTTACCCCAGCGCCCGATGGCCTGCGCCAGGATGATCCCGGGCGCGGCGGCGTCGGCGAACAGGGCCAGGCTGACCCCGAGGCGCCGCGCCGCGATCCACGCGCCGAGCGCGCCGCCGGCGATCGCCCCCCAGATGCCGAGCCCACCGTTCCAGATCTTCACCACGTCGCCGAGGTTGCCGTCGTGGCCGAAGTACGGGTCGGGCGTGCTGAGCACATGGTAGATCCGGGCGCCGAGGATCCCGAAGGGCACCGCCCAGAAGGCGATCTCCCCCGCGATCTCGGGATCGAGGCCGCGGGCGCGCAACCGACGGCCAGTGACGACGACGGCGACCACGATCCCGAGAATGATCATCAGGGCGTAGGCGCGCAGCGGCACCGGCCCCAGATGCACCACACCACGGGACGGACTGGGAATAGCGGCGAACACCACGGTCGCCAGGCTATCCCGACACCGCGCCCAACCTGACGCCAGCCACGCCCGCCTCACCTGCCGCGCGGCCCGGCAGCAGCCCGATCATCGCCACGCCCTATGCCAGGATGTCCGATGCCGGCGCCGCCGGGCCACGTGCCGCCCTCTTCAGCGGTGCTGCCCTCTTCGCTGGTGCTGCCTGTTCGGTGGTGCGGGGTGTGCGGATCAGGCGGTGACCGGGACGTTGGCCTGGGCGCCGCGCACTCCCTGGGCGAGGTCGGCCGGGTGGGGGGGGCCCCCCCGGGGCGGGGGCCCCCCCGCCCCCCCCCCCCCCCGCGCGCGGGCCCACCC
>NZ_JALKFW010000153.1:0-15304 GCF_023243055.1 Frankia sp. AgPm24
CCCCCCGGGGGGGGGGGCCCCCCGGCCCCCCCCCCCCCCCCCCCCCCCCCCCCCCCGCCCCCCCCCCCCGGCGGGGGGCCCCGGCCGCCCCGGCCGCCCCGGCCGCCCCGGCCGCCCCGGCCGCCCCGGCCGCCCCGGCCATGGCCTACCGCCCCGACGCCTCGGTGACCGCGCGGGTCCGGACTGGCCATGAGTTGCCACGATCGGACGGTCACCGCACGCACACCCATACGGATGGCGCATCACGGACATCCGATGCCCAATCATTCGATTCTCACAACCTGACGCCAACGGCACGTGTGAGGATGGCGCTCGATCAGACGGCACCACGTTTCCCGTTCCGCTCCCGGTTCGCTCCCGGTTCGGTTCTCCGCCCCCACGGCCCCGAAGGGAACTCCGACCCGATGTCGGTCACCGAAACTGTGCAGAACGCACAGGACATTCCGTCCTTCCCGTTTCCGGACACGTTTCTTCCGCACACCTCCACCCGCATCGCCGAACTTGCCCGCCAGGGCCCCGCCACCCGCGTCCGTTTCGGCCCGTCCCAGCTGCCCATCTGGCTGATCGTGCGCACCGCGCCGGCCCGCGTGATGCTCGCCGACCCCCGGTTCTCCCGGACCAGAACCCTCGACTTCAACCCCCCGCTGACCGCCGGGCAGATTCCCGACCCCAATTCGCTGCTGTGGCTCGACCCGCCCGCGCACACCCGCATTCGTCGCCTGGTCAACGCCGGCTTCGCGCACCGCCGGATCGAACGGATGCGCCCGTTCGTCCGCGCCACCGCCCATGCGCGGATCGACGCTATGCTCGCCGCCGAAACCCCCGCTGACCTGCGACCACTGGCCTTCCACCTGCCCATCGAGGTCATCTGCCATCTGCTGGGCGTCCCCGACCTCGACCGGGAGAAGGTCCGCACGTGGAGCGAGTCCCTCTTCCGCTTCCACCTCGACCCGCAGGCCGCCGCCGCCGGGCTCGGCGCCCTCTACGGCTATCTGGGAAACCTCGTCCGTATCCGTCGCGAAGCCCGGTCCACCACCGTCTCCGCAGCCACCGACGGCCTACACAACGCTGTCAACAGCGCCGAGGCACAGGGCCTTCTTGACGTCATCCTGGACGCCTACGAAGAATCCCTCCGTGATGCGTCCACCTCGGCGGGGGAAACGTCGCCGGAGGCGGGCGACGTGCCGCTGACCGAGACCGAACTGCACTCGCTCACCATGACACTGCTGATCGGCGGCTTCGAGACGACGGCCGGCGTGATGAGCAACGTCCTCACCACACTGTTGGACGACCGATCCCAATGGGAATGGCTGGTGGCGAACCCGGACGGGATGCCCGACGCCGTCGAGGAACTGTTGCGCTACCACCCGCTGTCGATGACGTTCCCCCGTGTCGCCACCGAGGACGTCGACCTCGGCGACTTCGTCGTCCGCGCCGGCGAGGTCGTCGTCGTCCCGCTCGCGGCCATGAGTCGCGACCCCGCCGTCTTCCCCGATCCCGACCGCCTCGACCTCACCCGCACCCCCGTCCCCAACCTCACCTTCGGTCACGGCCCGCACCACTGCATCGGCGCCCACCTGGCCCGGGTGGAACTCACCGAACTGCTGACCGCCCTGATCGAGAAGGTCCCCGACCTGCGACTGGCCGTCCCCGCCGCAGACCTGCGCTACGAGGTCAAGGCCCCCATCGGACGTCCCGAGGCTCTCCCCGTCACCTGGTAGCCCCGTCACCTGACAGCCCCGCCTCCCGCAGCCCTGATCACCTCCCGGTCCAGTCGCACAGGGAGTAACCGGCAGGCCGCCCGGTACGTCCACGTCGCGCCGGGACCGGAGCTACACGGGTCGCCGTGGGGGGCAAATCGGACACGAACACCCCCACGACGACCCGTGTAGCCGTCACGTTCCCGCCCGCCAGCCCACCGCGCCGGGACCTTGCTCACCGAGCGTGGTCCATGGTCGTGGTTTCGACGTTCTTCGGTGGCGCACCCCGCACTCGGCCAGCCGCACAGGGGTGGCAGGCGGTGCGTGGGATGACTCAGGGGAGAGGGAAAGCCACCGCACAGCAGGCTCACAGCATCACCTCCCAGTGTGGTCATCGTGCGCTCCGTTCGGGAGCGCCGAGGCTGGGAGGGACACGGTGGCCACACGAGAGCAGGGGCTGCGGCAGACGGGTCCGATCACGGCGGGAACAGCCGCCCTCGCGACCGCGGGCATGATCGGATTCGGCGTGCTGGCGCACGAGCATTCCACCGTGGACACCGGTGCCAGCACCACGACCTCGGACACCACCAGCTCGAGCTCGGACACGAGTACGGACACGACGTCGAGCGGGTCCACCACGGACTCCAACGGGTTGTTGACCGGCTCCACCGGCGACAGCGGCAGCACCCACGCGACGACCGGGGGCTCCTGATCATGGATCGGACCCTGGCCGCCACAGTCCCGCCCGGCTCCCCCGCCCCGTCCCCGCCCTCACCTTCGGCCCCGGCCCCGGCCCCGGCCCCGGCCCCGGCCCCAGTCTCGCTCCCAGCCCCAGCCCCAGCCCCGTCTCCCGTTCCGGTTGTGGTCCCGGCTCCCGTTCCCGCCTCGGCCTCGCCTCCGATCGGGCCAGGGGGGACGGCATGCGCGTCCTGGTCCGTGTGGAGCACCACCGCACAGGTCGTGGTGACCGATCCGGGCCAGTTGGACGCGGCCAGGCGGATCGTGGCCAACGAGATCGCCGCCGTCGACCGGGCCGCCAGTCGGTTCCGCCCGGACGCGGAGATCATGCACCTCGACGCCGCCGGGGGCGCTCCCCAGCAGGTCAGCGAGCTGCTGGCCGAGCTGATCGGGGTGGCGCTGGACGCCGCGCGGCGCACCGGTGGGGATGTCATCCCGACCCTTGGTGGTGCCCTGGCCGATCTGGGCTACGACCGTGACCTGTCCCTGCTGGCCAGGAACGGACCGCCCGTCCTGACGGTGCGCCGACCGGCGCCGGGCTGGCGGCGGATCAGCCTGGCCGGTCGGACGTTGACCCTGCCGGTGGACGTCCAGCTCGATCTCGGGGCCACGGCGAAGGCGCACACAGCGGACCGGGCCGCGGCCCAGGTGGCCGCCCGGCTGGACACCGGGGTGCTGGTCAGTCTGGGTGGGGACATCGCCACCGCGGGCCAGGCGCCGGCGGGCGGCTGGCAGGTGCACGTCGCCGACCAGCCGGGTGAGCCGACCTGCGTGGTCGGTCTGGCCGCCGGCACGGCGGTCGCCACCTCGAGCACGCTGGGCCGGCGCTGGCAGCGCGGTGACCGACTGCTGCACCACATCCTCGATCCCCGCACCTGCCAGCCGGCTCCCACGGTGTGGCGGACGGTGACGGTCGCGGCCGGCACCTGCGTCGCGGCGAACACCGGTACCGCCCTCACCGCGGCTCCCACCCGTTCCGAGGGCACGTCGCGATGAGCGTCGACACCCTCTGGTATGTGGCACGCGGCTCCGGAGTGGTGACGTTGCTGCTGCTGAGCCTGAACGTCGCACTTGGCATCATGGCCCGTTCGGGCCAGGGTCTCGCGGGCCTGCCCGGCTTCGTGGTGGCCCAGGTACATCGCACCGCGGCGCTGCTGTCGGTGGTGTTCCTCGGCATCCACGTGCTCACCCTGCTGCTCGACCCGTACGCGCACCTGACCGTGCCCGATGTGGTCATCCCCTTCGGCGCGGGCCACCGCCCGCTGTGGACGGGCCTGGGCACGCTGGCGCTGGACCTGCTCGCGGCGATCATCGTGACCAGCCTGCTGCGCCACCGGATCGGCCGGCGCGTCTGGCAGGCGGTGCACTGGTCGGCCTACGCGGCCTGGCCGATCTCGATCGGTCACGCGCTTGGCGGCGGCACCGACAGTGGCACCGGCTGGCTGCGGGCGATGGTGGTCGTCTGCGTGCTCACCGTCGCTGGCGCACTCGCCTGGCGCCTGTCGACCGGCTTCGCCCGCCCGCCCCGGGCCCGCGGTGCCCAGCCCAACCCCGCCACGCCGGCTGGCCCGCCCGGACCAGCCACACCCCCCGGACCAGCCACACCCCCCGGACCAGCCACACAGCCTGCACCAGCTACGCCGCCCGGACCAGTCACGCAGTACGACCAGACCGCGGACGGCTACCAGGGCGCGCAGTACGACCAGGCCGTACCGGCCATGCCTGGGGAGTGGCCGCTGGTCGCATCCGGATTCTCGACGCGGTCGGTCACGGCCGAGGCCACCGTCCCCGGTTCGGCCTGTGCCGCCGGCTCCGCCCTCCCCCGATCGGACCCCCACCATGACCTTCGATGACCTCCAGATGATCAACGATGACGCCCATGCCGCCGCGTCCACCTCGATCGGCGCCGCACCCTCACCTGCCTTCTCCTCCCGTACACCGCTGGCCCGGCCCTCACCGCCGTCCCCCGCGGCAGCACCCACCGCCGATCCGACCCCGACGCCGATGCCGACGCCGACCCAGATGCCGATGCCGATGCCGGGCCAGGCTTCCGGTATGGCCCGGCCGGGGGATGGCGCGGGGATGGCTGGGGCGTCCGAGGGCCTGGGCGGGGTGGTCCTCAGCCGCGATGGCGAGCCGGTGGCGCTGACCGGGCCTGGACGTCCCACGCTCGCGGCCCGGCTGATGGGACTCGCGGCGACGGACCTGGCCGAGCACGATCGGCTCTACGGACCGGTGCCCTGGCGGGGACCCGGTGGGGCGCTGCTCCACGACCTGCGCGACGCCGGCCTGACCGGTCACGGCGGCGCGGCCTTCCCCACCTGGCGCAAACTGGCCACGGTGCTGGAGACCGCGCGGCGAGGCGCCCCGGTCGGATCGGGGCGGCGCACCGCCCGGGTGGTCGGGCCACCGATCGTGATCGCCAACGCGGCCGAGGGTGAACCCGAAAGCGCCAAGGACGCGACCCTGCTGGTCAGGGCGCCCCATCTCGTCCTGGACGGGCTGGTGCTGGCGGCAGAGGCGGTCGGCGCTGGCGAAGCCGTCGTCTATGTCAAACCTGGCCCGGGTGCGCAGGCCGTCCGGTGGGCGCTGTCGCAGCGTCAGGTGGCCGGACGGGACCGGTGCCCGACACGGGTGCACGAGGCGCCCGCGTCCTACCTGGCCGGGGAGGCGTCGGCGCTGGCCGCGGCGGTGGCCGGCGGTCCCGCGCGGCCGCACCCGCACTGGCTGCCGCTGGCCGAGGTCGGCATCGGCGGACGGCCCACCCTCGTCGACAATGTGGAGACACTCGCTCATCTCGCGACGATCGCCCGCTGGGGCGCCGGCTGGTTCCGTACCCTCGGCACCGTGGACGACCCGGGCACCGTCCTGGTCACCGTGACCGGGGCGGTGCGGGTACCGGGTGTCGTCGAGGTGCCGTACGGCACCACGCTCGGTGAGCTGGTCGAGCTGGCCGGTGGGGCCAGCGCTCCGGTCGGGGCGCTGCGCATCGGTGGCTACGGCGGCACCTGGCTGCCGGCCTCCGCGCGGGCCGGGACGGTCTTCTCCCGAGCGGGGCTGGCCGCCTGGGACGCGACGCCCGGGCCGGGCATCCTCACGGTGCTGCCCGCGCATGCCTGCGGTCTGGCGAAGACCGCCCGCATCGTCGCCGAGCTCGCCGCCCAGAGCGCGGGCCAGTGCGGCCC
Source organism: Frankia sp. AgPm24 (assembly GCF_023243055.1). Taxonomy (NCBI): domain Bacteria; kingdom Bacillati; phylum Actinomycetota; class Actinomycetes; order Frankiales; family Frankiaceae; genus Frankia; species Frankia sp. AgPm24. The sequence goes on from NZ_JALKFW010000153.1 coordinate 5,624, forward strand.
GTGCGTCACCGGCCTGCCGCGGCTGGCCGAGGCGACCGCCGCCATGGCCGCTCTGGGCTCCCCGGTCGGCCACACCGTCGTCAGCACCTACACCCATGATCCGCGCGAGGCCGACCCGTCCGTTCGGGTCAGCAGCCCACGCCCCGCCGACGCACCGCCCCGAGGGAACCCCGCGGCCGCCGCCAGCCGGGCGCTGGCCCTCGCCGCCCTGGTCGCCGGGCGTGGCGCCTGCCACCATCCCGACGGCGTCGCCCGCCTGGTCCGCAGCGCCCTGCGCACCTTCGCCGCCGACATCCGTGCCCACGCCGACGGCTACTGCCGCGGCAGCGCCCCCGCCTGACCGTCCACACCACAGCCACGGCCCGCGCGACAGCTCGTTGGTGGCCACCTCGGCTCATCCGCAAGGAGGATGTATGGCCCGCACGGCCCAGCAGTCCGGATCCCTCCGGCTGTGGATCGACTGGACGGCCTGCGACGGCCGCGGCTGGTGCACCGAGCTGCTCCCCGAACTGCTCGACCGCGATCCGGACGGCTACCCCATCGCGCTGCACTCGGCCACCGGCCAGACCCGCGAGCTCACCGTGCCCGCACCCCTGGCCGACCACGCTCGGCGCGCCGCCGACCTGTGCCCACGCCTCGCCCTGCACCTGCGTCCGGCCTCGCCCCAGAACCCCGGACGGAGCTGAACCGCCGCCCAGGCGCCAGCGTGGCACGGACCCGCACCGCCGACGGGGCCTGGGCCACAGCCTGGGCCGAGGCTGCGACCGGGTCACCGTGGTTTCGACGCGATCAGGAGGTGACAGTGGCTCAGGCCTGGGTACCGCACCATCACGACGCGATCACCACCGCACGACACCACACCACCACGCAGACAGGCACCACCCTGGCAGGCCCGCCCCAGGCAGACCCGACGCGTAGAAGGGACCCACCCCCATGACCAGGCCCTACACCGTGGACGACGCCAACGACACCCGCCACATCGCCGCTCCGAGCACCATGCCAGCGGCCAACCCGTACCGCGAGCAGCCCCGCGGCCCCCAGCCCGACACCGGCCAGCCCGACACCGGCCAGCCCGACACCGGCCAGCCCGACACCGGACGATCCGACTACGGCCAGCCCGACTCCGATCGGTATGACGCCGAGCAGACCCGAGTCGGCGACCCCTACGGCAACCCAGCCGCCGGCAGCCAGGCGTACAGCAGCCAGCCCTATGGCAGCCAGTACCCCGCCCCGTCGGGCTACCCGACGCACCAGAACGAGCCCGGCGGCTACCTGCCGTACCCGGACACCGGCCGTGACCAGATGGAGTACGGCCGTCCGTGGCAGCAGCAGCCGCAGCCCGGCGGCCCGGGCGCGGCGGGTGTGGAGCCTGCCGGCGCGCGGACGCTGTGGATTCTCGCCTTCGTGTTCTCGGCCGTGGCGCTGCTCGTGCCGTTCGTCGGCTTCGCCGCCATCGCCTGCGGCGCGGTGTCGTGGAACAAGGGCAGCCGCCGCGGCAAGCTCGCGACCTTCGTCGCCATCGGCGCGACCATCGTCGGCTGGGTCATCGGCGCCCTGCTCGTGCTGTCCTGACCGTCTCCGCACCGCCGGCCGACATCGTCGGTCACCATCGTCCGACGGCCGGCGCACCACACGCCGGTGCCGCATCACCCTCGCCCCTTCCGTGATGCGGCACCGGCCCATCGTGCGACGCCTCCCCCGACGTCACTTGATCATTCTCTCAGGTGTTCACTCAGCGGACCGTCGAGGCCGTTCGGGTGGCCAGGGGCCCGGGGGGATCTGGTGGGCCAGCGGGTCGTTCCAGAGCCGGTCGACGTCCTGGGGGCGCAGCGCGTAGCCGGTGAGACGTTCCAGGACGAGCAGGCCCTTGGGTACCGTCGCGTCGAACCGGGTGAGGTCGAGGCCGTGGAACAGCGGGGCGAGCGCGGGGCTTCCCGGCGCGCGTTCGAAGCTCTCCTCGGCCAGCAGCAGGTCGCCGCCGCGGGCCAGGCTCAGCCGGTTGTCGACGTTGACGTTCCAGAACACGCTGCCGGCATGCCCGCGCAGGGACAGGTCTGCGATCGTCGGGCCGTGCGAGCCGGCGAAGCTGTTCTCCTCCATCACCACCACGATGTCGGTGCCCGGCACGTCCATCGCGGCCAGCCAGCCGATGCGATCGTGGGCGTCCATCAGGGAGTGCAGCGATCGAGGGTGAACCGGGTCCGCGCCGAAGATGCGGACCACCTCGTCGCGGTCGGTACCGACGACGATGGTGATCGTCGCGGCCTCGCGGAGCACGCAGCCGCGGGACCGGATCCAGCGGTACTTCTCCTCGGGCGGTGGGGATGGTTCGGGCTGGCCGCGCAGCCGGTGCCCGAGCCGGTCGGTCTGGCGCAGCACCAGCGGCTGCGCCAGGGGAGCGGACCAGACGAGTAGTTCACAGGACTCGCTGTCGTGATCACGGCCGCTGGCGGCGACCCGCACCCGGTAGTCCCCCGGCCAGGGTGGGGTCCGTTCTCGCCACGCGTGCTGCTCGGCAATCGGTCCGGCGCCGACCACGGACGCGAACCCGACCTCGGCGTGCCAGCTGACCTCGACGATCTCGTCGTGCAGCGCCAACTGCCGGGTGGTCCGCTCGGCGTTCGGTGCCTCGGCGAGCACCTCCAGGCGCAGGTTGACCGAGCCGTCGGAGCGACCGGTGCGTACCAGCAGTCCGCCGGGCACCAGCGCGACCAGGCCGTTGTCCGCGAACCGGGCATCCGCTGCCATGGCACCAGCACCAGCACCGGCACCGGCACCGGCACCGGCACCGGCACCGAGCAGCGTCGCGTCCCCCTCGAGCAGGCCGAACACCTGACCGTGGACGTCGACCAACCCGGCGTGTGCTCGGGGCAGGGTGAACAGCCGCCGGCGGCGGGCGAACAACGCGGGCCCGTAGGCGGCGGGCATCGGAGCGTGGGCCAGGTGCACCGCGGCGCTGCCAAGCCCCAGACCGATGATCGTCGCCGCGTCGTACGGCGAGCCATCCGCCCGCCGCATGATCGCGGCCGCCGTGGCGATCCCCAGGGCCAGCGCACGTGCACCGTGGCGGGCCGCGATCTGCGCCTCTTCCACCAGCTCCGCCGCGGGTGCGAGGGCCGCCGCGGCCTCGGCGGGGTCGTCGGCAGGTGCGTTACCCGGCCATCCTGGTGGCCCGGTGACATACGCCGCCTCGGTCAACCCCGCGAGCCACGCGGCATCACCGCCCGCACCTACAGCCGAACCCGGGGCCAAACCCGCATCTGGGGCCGGGGTGAGCAGGCCTGCGATCGCCGGATGTTCGGTGAGGGCGGCGACGACATCCTCGACGAAGGCGCAGACATGCGGCTCATGCAGATGTAACCGGCGCTGGCCGCAGCCCGTTCACCGTGAGCTCGAGGGCGCCGAGGAGCCGGTCAGCTACCGACACTCCCACCGCCCGCAGGGCGCCGAGGACCGCGGAATCCTCAGACTGGGAGTAGCTCGGCCCGACCGTGGAGCCCGAGCCCGCCCTCCCACCACCGGGCCACGGGAGGCCCGGTGGTGGGAGGCTCGCACCCCGGGCACCCACCCAGCCGACCGGCCTGGGAGCGTACCCGTCGCCGAGCGCGGCCGCCGGATCGAGGCTTGCTCCGAGTCGACCGAGCGCCACCGCCACCGGGGCGGGGATGCGCTCGGCCAGCGTCGGCGCGACCTCGAGCACCCACCGCACGACCACCGCCATGGTCGCTGCGTCGATCTCACTCACGGCCAACCGCCTCCTCTGCGCGCAGGATCCGTGACCAACGGGTCGCACGCTAGAAGACGGGTCCGACAAAAATGCGCGGAAGGTCGCGAGACGACGCCTTGGCGCAGCCAACCGCCAGGTCAGCGGCCAGTGGCGGGGCCAACGGGTCAGCGGCGGGCCAGCGGGTCAGGGGCCAGCGGGTCAGGGGGTCAGGGGGTCAGCGGCGGGGGCAGGGGCGGGAGAGGGTGACACGGTCGAACTCGGTGCCGTGTTCGTCGATGCCGCGCACGGTCAGGGTGGACGCGCCGCCGGGATGGCCGGGAGTGGAGTCGACGGCGACGAAGGCGTAGTTGTCGAAGCGGGTACGCGACCAGCTGATCGACTCGGTCACCCTGGTGCCGTCGGGGGCCCACACGTAGCTGTTGGGCACGATGTTCGAGCCGGGGGCGGCGACCTTGCCGCGGTAGGACTCGAGCTCGCCGGTCTGGAACGCGTAACGGGGACGGCCCGCGGAGCCGGCGGTGATGTAGATCGTGCCGTCCCTGGCGGGTTCGATCGTCGAACCGTCAAGGGCCGCACGGGTCGGGGCGTTGCCGCGGATCGGGTCGGTGCGCTCGTAGAGGTGGTTGTGTCCCTGCAGGACGAGGTCGACCTGGTAGGCGTCGAACAGCTTCGTCCAGGCGGCGCGCACCCCGCCGTCGCTGGCGTGCTGCGACGTCGTCGAGTAGGCGCAGTGGTGGAAGAAGCAGACGATGAAGTCGATGTCGGGGTCGTTCCGGTAGCCCTTGAGGGTCCGCTCCACCCAGGAGGTCTGCGCGCCGCCGGAGTAGCCGGTGTTCGTCCTGATCTCAAACGAGACGTCGTTGGCGTCCAGCGAGAGCACGGCGACGTTGCCGTAGACGAAGGAGTAGACGCTCGGGCAGCCCTGGGGTCCGCCGCCGGGCAGGTCCAGGCGGGCGGCGTGGCCGCCGTAGCCGTGCGGGGAGTAGAGCGCCTCCATGTCGTGGTTGCCGGTGGCGAACATCCACGGGCTGCGCGCGGCCGACAGTTCGATGTCGGAGAGGTAGACGTCCCACACGGTGGGGTCGTAGTTGTCGAAGCCGGTCGGCGGCTGACCGGTGGTCGTCCGCTTCGGCGGCCTGCCCATGCCGGACGGGTCGGCGTAGCAGATGTCGCCGGCGAGCAGGTGGAAGGCGGGATCGACGCGGGCGATCGCCGCGGTGATCGCCGAGGCGTGGGCGACGGTGGGCTGGTTGTCGTCCTTGTAGTAGTTGTCGTCGAAGAGGGCCTTGGGGGCTCCGGGGGGCGTGTGGTTGGAACCGTGATCGCCCATCATGGTGAAACTGAACGGCCCACCCGCGCGGCCCTTGGCATGGCCGGTGCGGGTGGCCGTGATCGGCGTCGCCGCCCCGCCAGGGACCCGGAAGCGGTAGTAGTACTCGCGTCCGGGGGCGAGCCGGTCGAAGGCGGCGTGCACGTAGAACTGCTCGACGCTCAGAATCGAGCCGTCCACCTGCGGGACCTGTGACAACAGCGGACGGATCTCCGCCTCGACGGTGCCGCCGAGGGCGCGGGTCGGGCCGATGTCGACCAGGACGCGACCGCGGCCGGGGCTGCGGGTGAGCTGGCCGGCCAGGCGCAGCTGGCGGGCCGGGTCGGTGCCGAAGGCGGTGTGGCGGCCACCGACCAGCAGCGGCGCCTCGTCCGTCGCGGCGTAGGCGGCGCGGCCGAACGGGGTCGTGCCCAGGGTCGCCGCACCAGCCCCCGCGAGGCCGCCCAGCAGCAGACCGCGGCGGCTCACCGGCCGGCGGCGCAGGAAGTTCTGGAGCCAGTCATGCTGCTCGGCCATCGTCATGTCCTGCGCGAGACGCGCGGGAACTCCGGACGCCACAACTTCGTCTGAAGGGCTCACAGGCATGGGTTCGAACGTAGGACCATCGCCGGTCACCATCACCTACCGCGACGTGGCCGGGCGCCGAAGAGTGCGTAAACAACGAGGTGCCGCTTGCCCGCGCGCCACCTGTCGACCCGGTGGTCGCCTCGCGATGGCTCGGCGATGGCCAGGCGATGAGGATGCGCTGTGATGATGGTTCGGCGATGATTTCGCGCTGGTTCCATCAGACCGGAACGCGCCACCGGACAACGTCGGACAAGTTCGTACGGAAATCGGGAACAGACCGGATCATCGCCCGTCCAGGATGTTACTTTGATTACGAAATGATTTCATCCAGATTTCCTCGGAGGGTGTTTCCTCGGCGTGGCACGAAGTGTCCGTTCCACTGGATACGATGCCCGGGTGACATTGGAAGATTCGGGGGACGGCCAGCGGGACCGCGCATCGGTGCACCCGCCCGTATCGCGCGCAGAAAAGGTTTCGGTGCAGCTCGCCCGGGCGATCGTCCGCCAACTGGCGGAACTTCCCCGTGGTGCGAGCCTGCCCGGCGAAGCCGAGATGATCTCCAGTTACGGCGCGAGCCGCAGCTCGGTCCGGGAGGCCCTGCGCATTCTCGAGGTGCAGGGCCTCATCACCATCCGTCCTGGTCCAGGTGGCGGCCCGGTGCTTGTCGGCCCGCAGAGTTCGTCGCTCGGGCGCACCGCGACGTTGTTCTTCCATCTGCTCCAGACCCGCTATTCGCATCTGCTGCGCGCCCAGGTCGCACTCGAGCCGCTGCTGGCCCGCCTGGCCGCCACCAATCCCGACCGCGAGGAGCTACGGGTTCTGGAGCGGTACGCCACCCCGGAGCCGGTCGACGTCGAGACGTTCGCCTATCTGGACCGGGCGTGCGCCTTCCACGCGGCGGTCATCGCCGCGTCCGGCAACCCCGTGCTGGCCCTGATCTGCCAGTCGCTGCGCGACATCGCCGAGGACAGGCTGGCCACCCGCGTCGAGGGCGCGGTGTTCCGTGACCCGCGGGAACGGCAGGCCACCATCGACGAGCACCAGGCCATCGCCACGGCCGTGCTCGCCGGCGCCGCCGACACCGCCGAGGCCCGGATGGCCGCGCACATGGAGGCCTACTGCACCCGGGTGCTCGCCGGCCACGCCGAACTCGCCGAGGAGATCGTCGACTGGCACTGACCGTCCACACACCGCCCACTCACCCAGCACCGGACCCTTCCGTGAGGGTAGCTTTTTCCTTTTCCGCAAAGCTTTGCCCTGTTGACAGTGGATGAGCCGTGGATTTACTGTGACTGCCACCTGAACGGAGCCATCCGGAGCTGGCCCGCCGCATTCATCGCGGCCCGCCTTTCTGCTGGCACCGCGGATTTTCGCGCCGCGTTTCCCTGACACGGCGTTTCCCGGACGTTGTCGAGTATCGGGGGCACACATGCCGGTGGCGGATCTCGCGACGCGGGTCGTCGGGCAGGCGAAGGCGTCCTTACGACGCCACGAGCGGCTGCGCGGCGGAGTCGTCGCGGCAAAGGACGCCGCCTGGCAGGTGCGGGTGGCCCTGGGCACCGCCCGCCACGGGGCGGTGGTCGTCGAGGACGAATACGGCATCACCCTGCTCGTCCCCGCCGATCAGCGCGACCGGCTCCGTTCACTCATGCGCCGCCCCGGTGACCGTCCGGCGTTCCAGTTGATGGACCGGATGCTCGGCGAGGGTGATGTCGTCCTCGATGTCGGTGCGAATCTCGGCGTCTACAGCGTGCACGCGCAACGCCATGTCGGCGAATCCGGGCAGGTGTTCGCGTTCGAGGCCGTTCCCGCCACCGCCGACCGGCTCACCCAGACCCTCGCGCTCAACCGCGCCACCGACGTCCAGGTCGTGCGGGCCGCCGTCACCGAGACCGCCGGCAGCACCCTCATGCACGTCTTCGACGACCCGGCGTGTGGCTGGAACTCGCTCGGCAACCATCCGATGTACGGCTACGACGGCGTCGTCGTCCGTCCCAGCGCCACCGTCGAGGTACCCGCGATCACGCTGGACGACTTCGCCGCCGAGCATCACCTCGATCGGGTCGCCCTGTGCAAGGTCGACGTCGAGGGTTTCGAACGCCACGTCTTCTCCGGCGCCCGCGGCCTGCTCGCCGAACACCGCATCGACGTCCTGTGCTTCGAGATCAGTGAGGATGCCCTGGTCGGTGAGGGCGGCACCCCCGCCGAGGTGTTCGACGCCCTCGACACCCACGGCTACCTGACCTACCGCCACGAGGAGTCCGACGACACCCTCGTCGGCCCGATCGACCCCACCGCCGAGCAGCGCCGCCTCGCCACCGAGCCCGCCCGCCCCTACGTGGCCAACTACTTCTCCACCGCCACCCCCACCCTCCTGCTGCCCCCCACCGCCCTGGTCTGACGACCGGCGACGACCGGCTCGGCACCACTGGCGGTCCGGCGCACGCCGAGGGCAGGCCGGAGACCGACGTCAGAGTGCGGGCTCCGTGCCACAGTGCGGGCTCCGTGCCACAGCGCACCGCGGCCTCGGCCGCCCGCCGCACAGACCCGCCGGCGAGGCGGGGTTCACCACGGTGGATCGGCGACTCGATGGCCCGTCGGGCCGGCGGATTCGGGCGCGGGCGCAGGTCGCGATGCGTGGGGCGTCCGCCGTCGGATGCCCCGGTGGGGCCGCGGTGCGATGATTAGCCTGGTAAAGGCCCGGTGGCCGAACGGTTCGATCCCACACGGACGGATCGGGACGCGACGGACCGGGCTGGGCGGCGATGTGGTGGAGGGGTACGACATCAGCGGGACGCGGGCGTTGCCAGAGTGGGCCGAACCGAACGTCGAGCAGGTGGAGCCGGGGGTCCATCGAATCCCGTTGCCGTTGCCGAACGACGGGTTGCGGGCGGTCAACGTGTACGCGATCGAGCAGCCGGACGGGCTGGTGCTCATCGACGCGGGCTGGTCGGTGCCCGAGTCGGAGCAGCGCCTCGAAGCGGCCCTGGGCAAGCTCGGCGCGGGCCTCGGGGACATCCAGCGGTTCCTGGTCACCCACATCCACCGTGATCACTACACCCAGGCGGTGGTGCTGCGGCGACGGTTCGGGATGCGGGTGGCGCTCGGCCTCGGCGAGCAGCCGGCGCTCGACCGTTTCATGAACCGGCCGCGGGCGGAGAGCCGGGAGATCCAGCACCGCCAGCTGATCCGCCTCGGCGCGGCCGAGCTCGCCACCGAGCTCATGCGGTTCTTCCTCGAACAACTGGTCAGGGACGACAGCACCGACGACTGGGCGGTGCCCGACGAGTGGCTGGACGCCCCGGTGGACGTCCAGCTGGACGGCATCACCCTGCGGGCGGTGCCGACGCCGGGGCACACCCGGGGGCATGTGGTGTTCCACAACGAGGCGTCCCGGCTGTTGTTCGCCGGTGACCATGTGCTGCCGACGATCACCCCGTCGATCGGGTTGACCGCCGATCCGGGGCCGCTGCCGCTCGGCGCGTTCCTGGATTCGCTGCGTCTGGTCCGCTCGATGCCGGACGCCCGGCTGCTACCCGCCCACGGCCCGGTCACCGACAGCGCGCATGCCCGGATCGACCAGCTGCTCGCCCATCACGCGACCCGTCTCGACGTCGCCGAGGACGCCGTCCGGGTCGGCGCCGACACGGCGTTCGCGGTCGCGCGGGCGATGACGTGGACCCGCCGCGAACACGCCTTCGACGACCTCGACATGTTCAACCGGATGCTGGCGGTCACCGAGACCGCCGCCCACCTCGACCTGCTCGTCGCCCAGGGCCGCCTGCGCGCCGGCGAGGTCGACGACGTCCTGTACTACGCCCTGCCTTGACTTCCTCTCCGCCCTGAAGGGAGGAGATTCCCGTCTGCTACACCCCGGTAGGGGTGGGCTTCGGATGGGTTCCCGTTTCGCCGCGCGGTGCCGGCACGGGTGCCGGTCTTACCTGCGCTCTACGGGCAGGCACCGCCAGTCCGGCGGCCTTCGCGACGTTGATCGCCGCGTTCACGTCCCTGTCGTGCGTCGACCCGCAGGCCTGGCAGGTCCATTCCCGGACCGCGA
>NZ_JALKFW010000154.1:0-14450 GCF_023243055.1 Frankia sp. AgPm24
CTTCGCGGTCAACAACTCACCCAGATACAACCCGTCCTGCCCGGTAATCCCGGTAATCAGCGCACGCGGCACGTCGAGTGTCCTTTCAGGGAGGTGGTCCTGGAGGTCGGGCTCAGCTCAGGGCTACGGGAAGGGCCGGATCGACGGCGTGGGCCGAGTCGACGCCATGGGCCGGGTCCACACCATGAGCCGGGTCCACACCATGGGTCGAGTCGACGCCGTGGACCGAGCCGACGCCGTGGGCCGGGTCGACGGCCACGGCGGAGTCGACACCCAGGGCGTCGGCGGCGGCGAGGGTGGCTCGGCTGGAGGCGAGCAGGTCCGCGGTGAGGCTGGTGTCGCCGCCACGGCACATCCGCAGGAAGGCCGCGGCGGCTTCGCGATGACCCTTGTCCTGGGCGCCGCGCCACCGCACCTGCCCGTCGACGACCAGCTCGCGGTAGTCGTCGAGCTGCACGTGACGGTCGCCGGCGAGCGCCTCGACCTGCTCCTTGCGCGCGGTCCGGGGGCGCGCGCAGCTGTAGGCGATCGTCGACAGGGAGCCGTCGACGTGTCGCAGGGAGACGGTGAGGTCCGAGGCGAGCAGCAGTTCGCCGTCGCGTCCGGCGAGTGCCGCGACCGCCTCGACGGGGCTGCCGGCGAGCGCCGCGCAGGCGTCGACGAAATGGCACACCTCGCCGAGCAGCCGTCCACCCTGGACCCGGTCGTGGTACCAGTGGCCGTCCGGGACAGGTCCGGCGGCGACCCGGTACACGGTGCTCAGCGGGCCCGTCCGATGGTCGAGCGCGGCCCGCGCGGCGACCAGCGCCGGGGAGAACCGTCGGTTGTAGCCGACGACCAGTGCGCCGCCGCCCTGCGCCGCGGCCCGCTCCACCCGGTCGAGGTCATCGATGGTGAGCGCCAGCGGCTTCTCGCACCACACGTGCCGGCCGCGGGCCAGGGCTCGCACGGCCAGGTCGGCGTGGGTCGCGTGCGGGGTGGCGATCACCACGACGTCGATGTCGTCGTCATCGAGGACCGCGTCGGCCCCGGCCACCGCACCGGCGAACCCGTGCCGGTCGGCGAACGCCCGGGCGGAACGTCCACCGGCCGAGGCGACCGTGACGAACTGGTCGAACCCGGCGGCGCGGAAGGCCGGCAGCAGCACCGAGCCGGAGAAGCCACCCGCGCCGATCCAGCCCACCCGGCTGCCCCGCCGCGTGGCCGCCGCGGTCACCCTCGCCCCGCGCTGCCGCGGAATCCGCACCCGCGCCCGGGGACCGGACGGCGCACCGGAGTCCGCGGAGGTGGCCGACCCGACGGAGGGAACCGACGAGGCCGACTCGGCCGACGAGGCCGACTCGGCCGTCAGGTTCGGCCGGGTGGACGGGGGCGGGTAGTCGAAGCGGATGGCGAGGTAGGGCTCGGTGCGGGCGGCGACGAGCTGGTAGGCCGCCGGGGCCTCGTCGATCGGGTAGGCGTGGGTGACCAGGTCGTCGACCTGGAGGCGGCCGGCGGCGAGCAGGTCGAGGACGGCCTCCTGGTTACGGCCCTCCGTCCAGCGCACCTGGCCGGCCGGATAGTCGACGCCCCACTCCTCGTAGCTGCGTTCGTAGCGGCCCGGCCCGTAGGAGCGGGCGAACCGCAGGGTCAGTTCCTTCTCGTAGAACGGGGTGCGGGCGAGGTCGAGACCGACGTCTCCGACGACGACCAGCGGTGCCCGGTCGCGGGCGATGGCGGTCGCGCGCATCACCGGCTTGGCCGAGCGTCCGGCGGCGCAGACGAGCACCGCGTCCGCGCCGCGCCCGCGGCTCCAGTCGAGCACGGCGGCGGTGGTGGCCTCGCCGGCCTCGGCGTGCGCCGACACTCCGGCCGCCCGGGCGGTGGCCAGGGGGAGTTCGGCCAGGTCGATACCCACCACGTCGCAGCCGCTGGCCAGCGCCAGGCGGGCGGCGAGCTGGCCGACCAGGCCCAGACCGACGACGGCGACGCGGCTGCCGGGCCCGACCTCGGCCAGGCGCAGCCCGTGCAGGGCGATGGCGGCGATCGTGGCGAAGGCGGCGGCGGCGGGCTCGACCTCGTCCGGTACCCGGGCGCAGAGCAGGCCCGGTACCGACTGGTATTCGGCGTGGTTGGCCCGGCCCGCACCGCCGGTGGCCACCAGGTCGCCGGGACGGATACCCGCCACCGCCGAGCCGACCTCGACCACCTGCCCGCAGCCGCTGTACCCGAGCGGGACGTCGCTGCCCAGCCGCTCCCGGACGGTGCGCACGGCCGAGCCGAGGCCGTCGGTGCGCGCCTTCGCCGCGACCTTGCGGACCAGGTCCGGGCGGGCCCGGGCCTTCGCCACCAGGCTCGCGCGGGCCAGTTCGGTCACCGCCCGCTCCGTACCGGCGGACACGATCGTCGCGGCCGTGGCCACCAGGACCTCGGTCGGGCCGATCACCGGGACGGGAACGTCGACGACCCGTACCGACCCCCCGGACGCCGCCTGCACCACCTGTTTCATCGCGTGCACCCTCCCGGCTGTGTCGCCGCGACGGAACACTCGCGGCCGTCATCGTGCAGCGCAGTGTAGTTGATGCACTACATTCAGCGACGAAGGCCGTTCGGAGGCCCCCCGACGTGTCAGAGCCGGAGGAACGGCATGCAGCCAGCGCTCGCCGCCGCATGCGTCACCGCGTGCGGCGCCACCGCGGTGACGACCCCAGTCGTGCTCGCCGCGATGCGCCGACTCGCCGCCATCGACGAGGTCACGGCGCGTTCCTCGCACCGGGCACCGACGGTGCGCGGCGGCGGAGTGGCCGTGGTCCTCGGCCTGTTCGTCGGGGTGCTCACCGCGGTGCTGGTGGCGAAGCACGACGGCCCGAACCTGCTGCCGTTCACGGCGGCCGCGACCCTGTTCGGCCTGATCGGGCTGGCCGAGGACGTCGGTGGCGTCACCGCGATGCGCCGGCTCGCGCTGCAGGTCGCGGCGGCGTTCGTCATCACGGCGATGACCGTGCTCGCCGCGGTACTCGGCGATCCGACACCGGGCCTGGCCGCGGTGCTGGCCGTCACCGTCTGCGCACCCCTGTGGATCACCGGCTTCGTCAACGTCTTCAACTTCATGGACGGCATCAACGGCATCTCGGGGATGAGCGCCGCGCTCGCCGGCGGCACCCTCGCCGCCCTCGGCGCCCTGCGGGACGCCCCCGCCGTCAGCGCCGGTGGCATTCTCGTCGCCGCCACCGCCCTCGGTTTCCTGCCCTACAACTTTCCCCGCGCCCGGATCTTCCTCGGCGATGTCGGCAGCTACACCCTGGGCGCCGTCATCGCCGTGCTGACCACGCAGGCGGTGCTGGTCGGCGTCCCACTGGAGGCGGCGCTCGCCCCGAGCGCGCTGTATCTCGCCGACACCTCGGTGACGCTGCTGCGGCGGGTCCGCGCGGGCGAACCGTGGCACACCGCGCACCGCAGTCACGCCTACCAGCGCCTCACCATCGCCGGTTGGACGCATCCGCAGGTCACCGGCCTGGTGGCGGGGGTGAGCACGGTCGTCGTCGCGCTGTCACTGGCGTCCTTCGGGCCCTGGCCGGGACGCCTGACCGCCGACCTGGCCGCCGCCGTGGTCCTGGCCGGGTACCTGCGTCTGCCCGATCGGGTCACGCTCGCGACCGTCACCGCCGCCACGACACCCTCGAGCGCCACCGCGCCGCCCGCGGCCACACCGTCGGCCGCGACACCGTCGCCGACGCTGCCCACCCAGCGGGTGGCACCGTCGGCGTCACCCAGCCCAGCGGCCGACACCACGGCCGGCGCCACGGCCGGCGTCTCCGGCGACACGTCGGGGGGCACGTCGGGAAGCCCTGCGGCGAGCACCCCGGCGGCGAGTACCTCGGCGGGGCGGACGTCGGCGGGGCGGACCTCCGGGCGTGACGCGTCATGAGTCGGGTCGCGGTGTTCGGCGCCGGCGGGTTCATCGGGACGGCCACGACGGTGGCGTTGCGGGCGGCCGGGCATGACGTGGTGACACGCCGGGCCCGGCGGCTGCGGGTCGACGCCGCGACGCTGGAACATCCCACCTGGACGCCCGCCCGGGACCAGATCGCCCGGCTCGCCGGCGAACTCGACGACGTCGAGGTGGTCGTGAACGCGGCCGGCATAGCCACCGCGGGGGCGGCCCGCACACCCATGCTGGTCGGGGGCAACGCCGCCTGGCCGCGGCTGCTCGCCGACGCCTGCGCGCGGGCCGGGGTGCCTCGGCTGGTGCACGTCTCGACGGCCGCGGTGCAGGGACGTGCCCATGTGCTCGACGAGTCGCTGCGCTACGCGCCGCTGACCCCCTACGCACGGTCGAAGACCCTCGGCGAACAGCTGCTGCGCGACGCCGCCGCGCGCGGACGGGTCGCCGTCACCCTCTACCGTCCGCCTTCGGTACACGGCTCGGGGCGTCGGATGACCGCCGCCTTCGCCGCGTTCTGCCGCCGCTATCCGCTGGTGACCTGCGGCGACGGCGACCAGCCGGTGCCGGTCGCCCTGATCGGCAACGTCGGCGCCGTGATCGCGGCGATCCTCGCCGCCGAGCACGCCCCGTTCGTCGTCGCCCATCCGTACGAGGGGCACACCGTGCGCTCGCTCTACGAGACGTTCGCGCCGGGCCGCCGGCTGCACACCGCACCACCCGCGCTGGTGCGCGGCCTGCTGGACGTCACCGCGCCGACCGGGCAGTGGCTGGCACCGCTGGGCGCGCTGTGCCGCCGCGCGGACCTGCTGCTGCTCGGTCAGGCGCAGCGCCCCGGCTGGCTGCGCCACCGCGGCTTCGAGCTGCCCCTGGGCCGTCCCGCCTGGCACGAGCTGGCCGCCGCGACCCGCCACGCAGAGATTCCCCTGTCCTCGCACGTTCCCTGACGCCTGTTGGAGGTCGATCACGGTGCCCCCCACTCCCGGCCGTCGCCGCGTCCTGATCATCACCCACTACTTTCCCCCCGAGATCGGCGCGCCCCAGGCCCGACTGTCCGAGACCGCGCGCGCCTGGGCGGCCGAGGGGCTCGAGGTCACCGTCCTGACCGGCATGCCGAACCATCCGACCGGGGTGATCCCCCCGGAGTACCGCGGCGCGCTCGTGCGCACCGAGCGGGTGGACGGCTACCGGGTGCTGCGCACCTGGCTCTACGCCACCCCCAACGAAGGGGTGGCACGCAAGACACTCGGCCATCTGTCGTTCATGGTCAGCAGTGTCGTGCTCGGTGGCCGGCGCATCGGGCCGTGCGACGTCATCGTCGTGTCCTCACCGACGTTCTTCCCCCTCGGCTCGGCGTGGCTGCTCGCCCGGCGCCGCCGGGCCCGGCTCGTCGTCGAGGTCCGCGACCTGTGGCCGGCGATCTTCGAACAGCTGGGGGTGCTCACCAACCGGCGGGTGCTGGGTCTGCTGGAACGGCTCGAACTCGCCGCCTACCGGGCCGCCGACATCGTCGTCACCGTCACCGAGGGATTTCGCGACGACATCGTGCGCCGGGGCATCCCTGCCGCCAAGGTGCACGTGGTGCGCAACGGCGTCGACCTGGACCGGTTCCGGCCGGCCGAGGCCGTCCCCGCCGGTCTGCGGGCGCGGCTGGGGGCACCGGGTGACGAGCCGCTCGTCCTGTACATCGGGGCGCACGGCATCTCCCACGGGCTGGTCTCCATCGCCGATGCCGCCGCCCGCCTGGCCGGGTCGCCGCGCGCCGACGCGCGCGCCGTGCGGTTCGCCTTCGTCGGTGAGGGCGCCGACAAACGCCGCCTCGTCGAACATGTCCGTGCGCTGGGCCTGACCAACACCACCCTGCATGACGGGGTGCCCCGCGCCGAGGTCGCCGCCCACGTCGCCGCCGCCGACCTGTGCGTGGTGCCGCTGCGGGACGTGCCGATGTTCGACACCTTCATCCCGTCGAAGATGTTCGAGCTGCTCGCCGCCGGCAAACCGGTCATCGGCACGCTGCGCGGTGAGGCCGCCCGCATCCTGCTCGACGCGGGCCAGGTCGTCGTCGCACCCGAGGATGCCGAGGCGCTGGCCGCCGCCATCACCCGCCTGGCCGCCGACCCCGAACAACGCGCCCGGATGGCCCGCGACGGCCGCCGCTACGTCGAACGTCACTTCAACCGCGACACCCTCGCCCACGCCTACAGTGACCTGCTGTTTCCGCCCGATCCCAGCGCGGTGGGGACGCCCGGTGTCCCCACCCAGCGCCAGCCGACGCCCCGCCCGTCGTTCGGCGGCGAGCGGGGCGTCGCCCGACGTGGCCTGAAGGGGACGGCATGAGAATCCTCATCACCGGCGGCAGCGGATTCCTCGGCCGCCGGGTCGTGGCCCGCGCCGTCGCCGCCGGCCACGACGTGCGGGCGCTGGCACGCGGCGACCAGGCCGCCCGGACGCTGCGCGAGCTCGGCGCCACCGACCTGCGCGGTGACCTGGACGATCCGGCGGGGCTCGCGGCGGCCTTCCTCGCCGCCGACGCCACCGCGCTGGTCAACCTGGCCTCGCTCGGCTTCGGGCACATCGGCGCGATCCTCGACGCCACCTCGGCCGGGCATCTGCACCGCGCGGTGTTCGTCTCCACCACCGGCATCCGCACCCGGCTGGAGCCACCGACCAAACGGGTACGCCTCGCCGCGGAACGCGCGATCGAGGCCAGCGGCCTGGACTGGACGATCATCCGTCCCACCATGATCTACGGCGGCGCGGACGACCGCAACATGGCCCGCCTGCTCACGCTGCTCGCCCACCTGCCCACCCCACCCCAGCCCGGACGGTCGGGGGGGCGGTCCTGGCGGGTGGGGCTGCCGCCGGTTCCGGTGCCGGTCCCCGGCGCCGCCCATCTGCACCAGCCGGTGCACGTCGACGATCTGGCCGCGACGGTGCTGCGCGCCGTGACCGCCCAGCGCTCCGTCGGCCGGGCCTACGACGTCGCCGGACCATGGCCGCTGCCGCTGCGTGACATCGTCACCGCCGCCGGATCCGCGTTGGGACGCCGCGTCCATCCCCTGTCCGTGCCGCTGGGACCGGCCCTGCTGCTCGCCCAGCGGTACGAACGGCACGCCGCCCGGCCACGGCTGAAGGCGGAGCAGATCGCCCGGCTCGCCGAGGACAAGGCCTACGACATCGGCCCCGCCCGCCGCGACCTCGGCCACCAGCCACGTCCCTTCGAGGCCGGCATCGCCGACCAGGCCGCCGCGATGGGCCTGACCACCCCCCACCCCGCGCCTTCCCCGGCCGCCGGCTCCGCCAGCGCCCTCACCACCGTCACCGCCGCCGCGCTGCCGCCGCCACGCCAGGAGGCGCGGCCTGGCGAGGGACACCGATCGACGCCGGGACGCTCCGGGGCGTCCTCGTGAGCACACCGGCGGAGTTCGGCCGCTACCTGCGCACCGTCGCGCATCTGCGTCCCGGCCAGGTCGTCGCCCGCGGCCGGCTACGCGCCCAGCGCGTCGGACTGCGTCAGGCTCCCCGCCTCGCCGCCGTCCTGCTCCAGGCCCGCCCCTCGCCCGGCTACTGGCCCACGAGCCATCTCCCCCTGGACGGCCAGATCGCGCTGACCGAACCGTCCTGCCCACAGCTGGCCCAGGGCCAGCTCACCCTGCTCGGCCACACCCGTGATCTCGTGCGCTCCGGCCGGCGGGACGCCCGTGGGCAGGGCGCCCGCGGGTGGGACTGGGAGCAGGCAGACGCCCCCCTGCTGTGGCGCTACCACCTGCACTACTGGGACTGGGCGTGGACCCTGATCAGGGACGGCGCCCCTGGCCGCGCCACGTTCGCCCGGCTCTACCTGGGCTGGCGAGAAGCGATCCCGCTCGGCCACCCGGTCGCGTGGTCACCCTACGTGGCGTCGCTGCGGGCCTGGACCCTGTGCGCCCTGCACCCGATCCTCGCCGCGCCGCCCCACCCCACGGCCGATCCCAGCGCCGATCTCACCGCGGGCCTCACCGCGGGTCTCATGGCGCAGACGCGCGCCACGGTGCGCGCCGACCTTGGCACCCTGCACGCGTACCTGCGCACGCATCAGGAGACCGACGTCGGTGGCAACCATCTGCTGAAGAACCTGAAGGCGCTGATCGCCCTCGAGATCGCGGCCGGTGACCGCCATGGACTGCGCCGCCGGCTGACCGCCCTGGTCCACCAGATCGACCGGCAGATCCTCGCCGACGGTGGCCACTTCGAGCGGGCACCCGCCTACCACTGCCAGGTCCTCGCCGACCTCGACGACATCGCCGGTCTGCTCGCCGCGGTGGGCCGCCCGGTACCCCGCGCACTGACCGACGCCGCCACCCGGATGCGCGGCTGGCTGTCCACGGTGCTCGGACCGGACGGCACGGTGCCGCTGCTCAACGACGGCTACCCGGTCTCCGCCGCGCTCCTGCGCCGGCTGCTGACCCCCCCGTTCCCCCACCCCGAACCACAGCCGTGCGCCCCACCGTCCGGACCGGTTCCCGTGACCGCGCCGGTCGCCACCACGAACCCGCCTGCCACCCGGGCCGAGGCGCGGGCCGTCCTGCTGGCAGAGAGCGGACTCGCCGTCCTCACCGCCGGCGACTGGCATCTGCTCGCCGACGTCGGGCTCCCCTGCCCCGACAGCCTGCCGGCCCATGCCCACGCCGACACCCTGGCCTTTCTGCTCTGGCTCGACGCCGAGCCGATCCTCGTGGACCCGGGAACCTCCACCTACACGCCCGGCCCGCGCCGCGACCACGAACGCGGCACCGCCGCCCACTCCACGATCACCGTGGACGACACCGACTCCACCGAGGTCTGGGGTGCCTTCCGCGCCGGGCGCCGGGCCCGTCCCAGCGCCGCCACCCTGCACCGCACGCCGACGGCGGCCACCGTCACCGCCGGTCACGACGGTTACCGGCACCTGCCCGGCGCGCCGCACCACCAGCGCCTGTGGCGTCTTGACCAGCACGGTCTCGTCCTGCGCGATCGTGTCAGCGGAACCGGCCAGCACCGCATCACCCTGCGTCTGCACTTCGCCCCCGGCATCACCCTCGCCCCGGACCCCCCGGCAGAGGCATCGGCGTTCCCGTCGCGACCGGTGCTCGTCACCCCGCTCGGGTGGAACCTGCTGCTGCACAACGATGTCCCCGGCCAGTGGCGGCTGCACACCACCCCCCGTGCCCTCAGCTGGGAGCGCACCGTGCCGGCGCTGAGCGCCGAGCTCACCGTCGACGCCGCCCTTCCCCTCACCCTGCGCACGTCTCTGACCGCGCTGCGCCCCGGCACCCCCGACCTCGGCGATCGACACCGCGTCTCCGTCCTCGCCCAGCCGGTCACCCACCCGGCCCCGCTCCGACGCTGACGCACGCACGCGACGCGGACGGCCATCCGCTGTACCCGGGAGCCCACCGGTGGCGGCACACGCGGCGCGGCGCGGCGCCGCCACCGAGCGGCCAGGCATGCCTACAGTGCGTCGAGTAAAGAACACTCTTGGTAAGAATGGCTGCCCGGAGCGGCCTTCGGCACACGCTGTGGACGTCGATGGGAGCCCGGCGGTCGGCGGGGAGGCGGGTCGCACCGATGACGTCCAGCTCAGTGCCGACGTCGGACCCGCCGCCGACGTTCGACCAGGCGCCGACGTCCGACCCGCCGCCGGCGGCGCACTCGGCACCGGTGGACACGGTGGGCGGCGGCGGGTTGTCCCGTGCGACGGCCGCGGTGCTGGCGGGTAACGCGGGAACTCTGCTGCTGGGCACGGCCACCGGTGCGTTGGCGGCCCGGGTGCTCGGGCCGACCGGACGCGGGGAACTGCTCACCCTGCAGACCTGGGCGAGCATGCTCGCGATGGTGCTGAGCCTGGGGGTCTCCCAGGCGCTGGTCACCGACGACGGCGCGGACGAGGGGCTGCTGGCCCCGCTGCTCGCGCACGCGGCGATGGTGGCCGCCCTCGGCGCGGCGCTGTTCGGCGCGGCCGCCGCCGGCGGAATCGGGCAGCGTGATGATCTCCAGTTCGGGCTGCTCGCGGTGGTCGGGGCGAGCCTGTTCGCGGCGGCGACCGTGGTCGGGTCGAACGCGGCGGGCCTGGCCCAGCGGCGCGGCCGGATGGGGGGCGAGTTCCAGGTCGTACGGCTGGTCCCGGCGGCGGGAACACTCGCGGTGTTCGTGCTCTACGCGGTGGTCGGGCAGCACAGTCCCGTGTGGTGGCTCGGCGCTATGGCGTTGACGTCCCTGGTGCCGCCGCTGGTCTACCACCTCCAGGTGCTGCGCCACCCCGATCCGTCCGGTCGTCGGGTCCCCGGGCGTCCGGGTGGGGGGATGCTGCCGTCACGGGGGTTCCTGCGGGGCGCGCTCGGGGCGTACGGCACGGTCGTCGGCGCACAGCTGATCTACAAGCTTGACCTGCTGCTGGTGGCGACCCTGCGGCCGGCCCGGGAGGTCGCGTTCTACGGGGTAGCGGTCGCGTTCGCCACCGCCTGCGCCACGATCTGCCAGGCCACCGGGATGGTCGTGTTCAGCCGGCTGCGGACACTCGTCGACCCGCGGGAACGTGCCCGCACGGTGCGGCGGGCGACGCTGGCCACCCTCGGGCTCGCCACCGTGATCTCCACCCCGGTGGCGCTGGTGGCACCGCTGGCGATCCGGCTCGTCTACGGGGCCGACTTCGCACCGGCGACGACGGCCACCCGCGTCCTGGTGCTCGCCGCCATCCCGCAGGCGGTCGACTACCTGCTCATCCACGTGCTGCTCGGCTTTCGCACGGCGCGCACGGTGCTGACGGTGCAGGTACCGGTGGCCGTCGCGACGGTGGCCGGACTACTGCTCGCGCTGCACCACGGGGGGCTCGGCACCGTCGCCGTCGTCTCCGGCGCGACGTACACCGCGTCCGCCGCCGCGCTGTACGTCGCCTGCGCACGCCTGCTCACCCGGGCGGCCGCCGACCCGGTGCGCATCCCCGACTCCCGACCCTCCACCGATCCCCCGCCCCCGGCACCTCCCCCGCCGCCAGCACCGGTGACAGCACCGATGGCGCCGGTGGCAGCCGGACCACGTACCCGCGGCGGGTGGCACCGCCGACCGCGAAAAACCCACCCGTCCAGGAGCACCGGACCTTCCAGGAGCAGTGATGACCACGCAGAGCCCCACCCGAGCGGACCAGACCGCGATCACAGAACGCTATCTTGACCTGCTCCGTTCCACGCTGACCTTCACCCTGTGGGACGGCGGCGACGGCAGCGTGTGGGAGCCACGGGGCAACGCCCGGCGGCTCGTCGCCCGGGCCGCCCAGCGCCAGGGCATGGAGATCGTCCGCCGGACACCGCCGGAGCATCGCGGCGACGGACGGGACTGGCCGCGGCTGGCGCACACCATGACCGGCGAACTGCGGATGCGCAACCTCCAGGAATGCGTCCAGCAGGTGATCCGGGACGAGGTGCCGGGCGACCTGATCGAGACCGGGGTGTGGCGCGGCGGCGCCTGCATCCTGATGCGCGGCGTGCTGGCCGCCTACGGCGTCGACGATCGGACGGTGTGGGTCGCCGACTCGTTCGCCGGCCTGCCCGTGCCCAACCCGCGGTACGCCGCCGACGTCGGCGACCGCCATCACGAGCACAGCGCGCTCGCCGTCTCCGTCGACCAGGTACGGGACAACTTCCGCCGGTACGGTCTGCTCGACGACCAGGTCCAGTTCCTGCCGGGCTGGTTCCGCGACACCCTGCCGCACGCACCCCTCGAGCGGCTGGCGGTGCTGCGCCTGGACGGCGACATGTACGAGAGCACCATCGACGCGCTCACCGCCCTCTACCCGAAGCTCGCCCCGGGCGGTTTCTGCATCGTGGACGACTACGGCGCCGTGCCCGGCTGCCGCGCCGCCGTGGACGACTACCGCGCCGCCCACGGCATCGACGAGCAGATCGTCTCGGTCGACTGGACAGGCGTCTACTGGCGCCGCGACCCCGCCCCCCACCAGACACCCACCACCACTCAGACACCCACCACCACTCAGACACCCACCACCGCTCAGACACCCGTCGCCGCACAGGGGCCGACCGCCCCACACGGGTCATGAGCGCGCCCGCACGGACCGGTCCGTGGACCGTCCTGATGGTCTGCACCGGCAACCTCTGCCGTTCGCCGCTGGCGCAGTATCTCGCCGCCGCCTACTTCCCGGCCAGGCGGGGCAGCCCGGTGGCCGCCGGGGTCACCCAGCAGCTGGCGATCACCAGCGCCGGGGTGCACGCCCGCGCCGGCGACCCGATGCACCGGCACTCCGTCGCGCTGCTGCGGGCCAGGGGCCTGGACCCCACCGGCTTCCACAGCCAACGGCTCACCCCCGAACTGGTCGAACGCAGCGACCTGGTGCTCTGCGCGACCCGGGAACACCGCTCGGCGGTGGTCACGCAGTGTCCGCGAGCCCTGCGACGCACGTTCACGCTGCGCGAGTTCGCCCGGCTGACCTCGGCGGTCCGACCCGGCGACCTGCCGATCGGGCCGGTGCGTCCAGCCGGGGAACTGCTCGTCGCCGCCGCCCTGCGGGCCCGGGCCACCGGACGGATCGTGCCGGCCGAACTCGACGATCTGACCGACCCCATCGGTGAGGGCCGTCCCCGCTTCGAGGCCTGCGCCAGCATGATCGACGACGCGCTGACCGGCCCGATGTCGCTGCTCGCCCATGCCTGTCAGGTGTGGCGCACCGGGCCGATGCCAGAGTCGGCCGGGCGTGTGCCGCGTCAGGGCGAGGGCGGCGACCGGGCACCGCGGGTGTCGCGGCACGGCGCGGAGGTCGGATGAGGATTCTCGTCGCCGACCGCTGGGTGGACGGCTACCTCGACGAGACGACGGTCGCCGGCGGCGTGCGCATCCGACCGACGCTGTGGATCACCCTGTTCCCGGTGGACGGCCAGTACTTCGTGCGCGCCGGCGGCCCACGGGAACTCGCCGCCTACACCCGCGAGTTCGGCGTGCAGGCCGTCGCCCGCAAGGGCCTGAGCCGACTCCAGGAACGCGGCCGCAACCGTCGTCACGTCGCGGTCGGCCTCGGCGTCATCCTGCCACCCGACAGCCCCGGCCCATCCGACATCCGCGCCACGTCCAGCGCCCCCGGCGGGGATCCGCTGACGGTGGGGACCACGGTCGCGTTCGTCGCGCCCGCCCATCCCGCCGGCATGGAACGGGTGGTGCTCGACCCGCGGCTGGTGCGCACCCGCCCGCGGGCCGGACGGGCCCCGGACGCGCCACTCGTGCGACGGGCCCGACCGGCCACCTCCACGCCGGACGTCGACGACGCGCTGATCGGCTGGTCGCCGGCGTCCGGTGCGCCGCTCGACCCGGCCAGCGTCGACCGACTGGTCGACTGGCTCGCCATCGAATGGCAGGGTCCCCGCCGCGACGACCAGCTGCTTCGCGCCACCAGCGCTGTCGCCACCCGCGCCCCCCGCCGGCAGGCGCCGCCGGACACCCGGTCGGTGACACCCGGCTGGGGGCGCCGGCCCACCGCCGCCCTGTTCGGCCTCGGTCACTATGCGAAGACCCAGGTCGTCCCGCACGTCCGCGACCATCTGGACCTGGTCCGCATCCACGAGGTCGACCCCGTCCAGATCGGTACCCGGCGCAACGACCGGATCACGTTCGACACCTCACCGCTGCCCTGCCCGGACGAGCCGACCGATGTGGACCTGATCGCCGGCTTCCATCACACCCACGCGCCGCTGGCCCTGGCCGCCCTGCGGCGCGGCGCGGTCGCCATCGTCGAGAAACCGGTTGTCACCACCGAGGCCGACCTGGACGAACTCGAGAAACATCTGGACGCCGGCGGCCGCCTGTTCGCCTGCTTCCAGCGCCGGTACTCCCCGATGAACGCCTGGCTACGGGCCGACCTGCGCCTCGCCGACGCCACCGAGCCGATGCTGTACAGCGCGGTCGTGTTCGAGGAACCGCTGCCGGCGCGGCACTGGTATCGCTGGCCGGTCTCCCGCAGCCGGCTGGTGAGCAACGGCTGCCACTGGATCGACCATTTCCTGTGGCTCAACGACTTCGCCCCGGTGCGCCGCCAGACGGTGTCGGTCGCCCGTGGCGGCACCTACACCGTGTACGTGGAACTCGCCAACGACGCGGCGTTGTCCCTCGTGCTGACCAGTGCCGGCGGGAGCCGCTACGGGCTGCGCGAACACACCGAGCTACGGGCCAACGGGGTCACCGTCACCATCGTGGACGGCGCCCGCTACACCGCCGAGGCGGGCTCCCGGCTGCTGCGGCGCCGCCGGGTCAACCGGTTGGACGCCTACCCGGCGATGTACCGCGACATCTGCACCCGGCTGGTCACCGGCGCACCCGGCGACACCGCCCGGGAGATCCGGGCGACCGCCGACCTCACCCTGCGCCTCGACACCGCCGCGACCGCCGACGCCGGACCCAGCTGAGCTCAGAACCCGGCGGGGCTCAGAACCCGGCGGGGCTCAGGATGCGGCGCGGTCGACCGGGGGGGGCCCCGGCCCCCCGGCCCCCCCCCGGGGCCCCCGGGGGGGCC
>NZ_JALKFW010000155.1:0-14393 GCF_023243055.1 Frankia sp. AgPm24
GAGGAGCAGCCAGACCCGGAACCGGCAAGTAGCTAGTTTTCGAACAACACTGCCTCAAACAGCTTGACGGGTTCCGCAGCGGGCCCTGCGGGGTTCGGGGTCGCTGCGTGAGCGGTCGCCTGGTGTCTGGGAGATCCGGGTCGTGGTCGGTTTCGATCCGGTGCGTGGGCGCAGTGTGCAACGTTCCTTCACGGTCCGTGGCGACGAGGAGTGTGCGCAGGCGCGGCGGCAGGAACTGGTCGCCGATGTCGGGATCTCCCGGGTGGACGTCACCGCCGGGGGCCGCATGACCGTGGGGGATCTGCTTGAGCGTTTCCTCGCCGCCCCGCACCACTGGAGTCCGGGGACGTTGAACTCGCACCGGTATGTGGTGGAGAAGCTGGTGGCTGACCGGGTGGCGCGGCGACGGCTGGTTGTGCTGACACCGGGGTTCATGCGGGCGACGATCCGACGGTGGCAGCAGGAGGACCTGTCTGTGCCGACGGTGTCGGCCCGCTGGCTGGTGCTGCGCTCGGCGGTGTCGTGGGCGGTTGAGGAGGAGCTGCTGCGCACCCATCCGCTGATGGGTATGAGGGGCCCGCCGCGGCCGGTGCCGCGGCGCCACCATGGCGTCGCGGAGGTCCGCCAGCTACTGCGCACGGCCGAGGCCCAGGTTGCCGCGGCCGAGGACGCGGTCCGCGCCCGCCCGGACCGTCGGGGGCCGGTGCGGGCGCTGTTCGTCGCCGAGCAGACGTTGCTGTTGGCGCGGCTCACCGCGGACTCCGGTGCGCGCCGGGGGGAACTGGACGGTCTGCGCCGTGGCAGTCTGGACGGTCGGATTCTCACGATCGAGTCGAGTGTGTCGAGCGGGGTGCTCGGCCCGACCAAGTCGAAACGTACCCGCCGTCTCACGCTCGGCCGCACCACCACCGAGATGATCACAAGGCATTGTGAGACCTGGGCGGCCCGGACCGGTGCCCCGTCGGGAGACTGGATTTTCGCGGCTTCCCCCGACCGTCGGACTCGCATCACCACGAGCGGGCTCACGCAGCGGCTCCACCGCCTGGGCGTGGCCGCCGGCGTCGAGGGATCGTCGCTGCACCGGCTGCGCCACAGCGTCGCGACCTACCTGGTCGGCAACGGCAAACTCCTCAAAGCCCAGGCCCGCCTCGGCCACCGCGACCCCGCCACCACCCTGCGCCACTACTCCCACGCCACCCCGCTCGACGACCAGGACATCGCCGACGACCTCGACACCCTCCTCAACGGAACCTGATCGACTGGCATGCCTGAGCTGAAGTTTTGCATCCGCTCAGGGGCACTGTTGCATCGGCGGAGTCCGCCAGCGCGCAGCTGCCGATCGGTCATGATCGGGTGATGCGCCGATGTCGTGTCTGTCCACCGGTTCCGACGTCGGAGTTCGCCGGGTTCCGCTTTCCTCCCGAGGTGATCGTCCTGGCGGTGCGGTGGTACCTGCGCTACGCCTTGTCCTACCGGGACGTGGAGGAGCTGCTTGCCGAGCGTGGCCTGGTCATTGATCACGTGACCGTCCACCGGTGGGTGCAGCGCTTCACGCCTCTGCTGGTCGAGGCGGCCCGGCCGTGTCGGCACCGGCCCGGCGATCGGTGGTTCGTGGATGAAACGTATGTGAAGGTCGCGGGCCGCTGGACGTACCTGTACCGGGCGGTCGACCAGTACGGCCAGGTCATCGACGTCCTGGCCAGCACCCGCCGCGACCAGGCCGCCGCCCGCCGATTCTTCGTTCGAGCGCTGACGCAGGGGCGCCGGCCGGTCGAGGTCACCACAGACAAGGCGCCGGTCTATCCGAGGATCCTTGACGAGCTGCTTCCCGAGGCCTGCCACGTCGACGCAGCCCGGGAGAACAACCGGATCGACGCCGACCACGGCCGCCTGAAAGCCCGGCTACGGCCGATGCGCGGCCTGAGACGGCTGCGCTCGGTCCAGACCGTCAGCGCCGGACACGCCCTGGTCCAGAACATCCGCCGCGGCCACGACGAACTCGCCATCAACACCGACCCGCACCTACAGCTGGCAGCCGCGTTCACCGAGCTCGCCGCCGCTGTCTGACCGCCGATCATCGAGGCCGCTGGCATGCCCCGCCTCACCTGAACGCAACAGCGCCGACCAACCCGACCCGGAACATTAAAGATCAGTAGTCCGCTCGTCCGCTCGCGGCGCGGCCTGCCGGGTCGCCAGGTCGCCGATGGGCCGGTCATGCCCGCGCCACGACGGTCAGGAACCTGTCGTTCCGCCCGGCGGGAGCGCCAGCCGGCACGACGACATCCCCGGTGCGCAGCCGGCGGGAGGCTCGGCTGGCCGAACCGGTCCGAAGCCGACCGTGTCGTTGACGGCCTACGCGGCCCACTGCTAACTTCCCCCAAAATGGTAACGAAAACCATTTCGGATTACTGGGAGAGGGGGGCGGTGCTCTGTCTGTCGATCATGCTGCTGCCCCGGACGGTGTGGGGCGTCGCGCAGCCCAGGGCGTCGGGAACGTGCCGGCCCTGCCGGTGGGAGCGCTCGCTGCGGCCCGTACCACCAGGCCCGTCGCCGCTCCCGCCCTGGCGACGCCGCCGCCGGCCCGGTGGTTTCCGGTGGTTGTCGGCGTGCTGCTGGTGGCCGTCCCGGTCGTGTTGACGGCGGCTATCAGCGTCGGCGCGGTCTGGATTCCGCCCGGTGAGGTGTGGCGGAGCATCACGAGCCATCTCGCCGGCGGTCACGGTTCATCGGCAATCAACGATCAGATCATCTGGGACGTGCGGGTCCCTCGGGTGCTCCTGGCGTTCGTCGTGGGCGCGGGCCTGGCCGTGGCGGGGACGGTCCTGCAGGCCGTGGTGCGCAATCCGCTGGCAGATCCGTACGTGCTGGGCGTGTCGTCCGGGGCGTCACTCGCCGCGGTGGCCGTACTCACTCTGGGCGGGCTCGCCTCCAGCGGGCTGGCCGCGAGGATCGGCGTGTCCGGCGCGGCGTTCGGCGGGGCCGTTGCGACCCTGGCCATGGTCCTTCTGCTCGGGCGGCGCCAGCAACACCTGGATCCGCAGCGGCTGCTGCTCGCCGGCGTGGCGTTGTCGTACCTGTTCCAGGCGGGTACGAGCTATCTACAGCTGCGGGTCGGGCCGAACCAGCTCGCCGCCGTGCTGTTCTGGTTGATGGGCACGGTGTCCGGAGCCGAGTGGGACAAGCTCGGCGTGCCGACGGCCGTCGTCGTGGCCGCCACGGGGTACCTGTTCGTCCAGGCGCGAGCGCTGAACGCGCTCGCGCTCGGCGACGAGGCCGCCGCCTCGCTGGGGATCGCCGTGAGCCGGCTGCGGACCCGGTTGCTGATCGTCGCGGCCGCGCTCACCGCGGCCGTCATCTCCGTCGCTGGTGGCGTCGGCTTCGTCGGGCTTCTCGCCCCGCACTGTGTG
Organism: Frankia sp. AgPm24; assembly: GCF_023243055.1. Classification (NCBI taxonomy): domain Bacteria; kingdom Bacillati; phylum Actinomycetota; class Actinomycetes; order Frankiales; family Frankiaceae; genus Frankia; species Frankia sp. AgPm24. The sequence goes on from NZ_JALKFW010000155.1 coordinate 3,408, forward strand.
CGGCTGCTCATCGGATCGGACCACCGTCGCCTGCTGCCGGTGGCCGCGCTGCTCGGCGGGGTGTTCCTCGTCCTCGCCGATCTGCTGGGCCGGGTCGTCGCGCAGCCGTGGGAACTGCCGCTGAGTGTCATCACCGCAGCGGCTGGGGTGCCGTTCTTCCTCGTCCTGCTGCGCCGTTCGGGACGTTCGGGGCCGCTGGCATGACCCGGCTGCGCCTCGACGGGGTGGGTGTGACGATCGATGGCGCCTGGATCGTGCGTGATCTGACCATCGACTGCCCGGCGGGCAGTTTCGTGGGGCTTCTCGGCCCGAACGGCAGCGGCAAGTCGACCGTGCTGAAAACCGTCTACCGGGCGTTGCGGCCGACCGTCGGCACGGTGCTTCTGGACGGCGCGGATCTGATCCGGGATCTCTCTGGGCGCCAGGCCGCCCGGCGGGTCGCCGCGATGGGGCAGGAAACCGTCGGCGGTTTCGACCTCACGGTCGCCGAGGTGGTCTCCACCGGGCGCACGCCGCATCAGAGCGCCTGGAGCGCGACGTCGTCCGCCGACCGGGCCGTCATCGCCGCGGCGCTGACCACCGTGGGGATGGGAGCACACGCCGACCGCTCGTTCACCGCCCTCTCGGGCGGTGAGAAGCAGCGCGTTCTGCTGGCGCGCGCCCTCACCCAGCAACCGTCGGTACTGATCCTGGACGAGCCGACAAATCATCTCGACATCGGCACCCAGCTTCATCTGCTGGAGCTCGTGCAGGCCCTGGGCATCACCGTCCTGGCCGCGCTGCACGACCTCAACCTCGCCGCCGCCTTCTGCGACCGGTTGTACGTCCTGCGCGACGGCGTCGTCGTCCGAGCCGGCACCCCCGACGAAGTCCTGACTCCCGACCTCATCGGCGACGTGTTCGCGGTGCGGGCCCACCGAGGCGTCCATCCGGCGACCGGACGCCTCCACCTCGCCTTCTCCCGCCCCACCGCGGCGGCATCACCGCCCGCTCCCTGACACCGGCATCGCCATCGCCATCGCCCGGCAACACCACCAGCCCCGGTCGCACCCAGCCGTGGCCCGCCCGAAGGGAACCCCATGAAAGCCGCAGCGGCCACGGCCGCGTTCGCCGTCCTGCTCGTCACCTCCGTCGGCCTGACCGCTTGCGGAGCGGATGCCAGTCCGGCCCCAGGAGCCGCCGGCGCGGTCACCGCCCGCGCGAGCGCAGCCCAGTCGGCGTCCACCACCCGTTACCCGGTGGACGTGCGCAACTGCGGCCGGACCCTGCATTTCGACCGGGCACCGACCCGCGTCGTTTCCGGGTGGACGACCAACACCGAGCTGCTCATCGAACTCGGCCTCACGCACCGGATCGTTGGCCAGTACAACACCAGCAGCGGAACCCCCGCGGCGAAGTACGCCGCCACCGAGGCGAAGATCCCGGTGCTCGCCAAGGGCGCACCCAGCCGCGAGGCGCTGCTCGCCGCCCGCCCGGACCTGATCTGGGCAGACGGCAGCTACCTGTTCGACGGCCAGCAGCTACCGACCATCGACGACCTGCGGGCGGACGGCATCCAGGTGCTCATACTCGACGGCTTCTGCACCGACGACGCGACCAGGGCCGCGGTCCGCGACGTGGACACGACCCTCACCTCACTCGGCACGATCTTCGGCGCGCAGACGGCGGCGAGCCGGATCCGGGCCGACATCGACCGACGGCTCGAGGGCGTCGCGGCCAGCGTCCGGAGCGCGACCCCGACTCCCATCGCGATGATCAGCGCTTTCCAGGGCGCCGTCTACACCTACGACGGCGTCTACAGCGACATCGCCCGCCTCGCCGGGGCCAGGAACATCTACGCGGGTTCGCTGCCCGCGGGAAAGTACTTCAGCGAGCTGTCCGTCGAGGATCTGATCAGGAAGAACCCGGGCACGCTGGTCTACCTGCTCAGTGGCGGCGAGTCCGAGGCGAAGGCGCGGGAGTACCTGACCGCGAGGTTCCCGACGGTGCAGGCCGTCCGCAGCGGGCGGATTTCCTTTCTGCCGCAGTCGGACTCGACGAATCTCGCCGGTGTCGACGGGGTCACGACGCTGGCCACCGCGCTGCGGTTCTGACCCGATGTCCTCGGCCGCCGCGTTCCGGCTGTTCCTCACCAGCCGCGCCGTGTCCTGGGCCGGGTCCGCGATGACACTGGTCGCGCTCCCGCTGCTGCTCTACCAGCGTACGGGCAGCGCCACCCTGGCCGGCGTCCTGGCCGGACTCGAAGCGGTGCCCTATCTGCTGCTCGGTCTGCTGGCCGGGGCACTGGTCGATCGGTGGGATCACCGCCGCACGATGGTGTGCACGAGTGTGCTCAGCGGCCTGACGATGGCGAGCATCCCGATCGCCCACTGGACCGGCCTGCTCACGACGGCTCACCTGCTCGTCGCGGCGGTGCTGATCTCGACGATCTTCGTGTTCTTCGACGCGGCCGGCTTCGGTGCGGTGCCGGCCCTGGTCGGCCGCGACGCGGTCGCGTCGGCCACGGGGTCGATGGTGGCGGTGAGCACGCTGGTCAATCTGGTCGGTCCAGCGATCGGCGGCGTCGCCGCGACCACGCTGGGCGCGGCGAATGTCCTCGCGGTGGATGCGGCCAGTTATCTCCTCGGCGCTGCCCTGCTCAGCCAGGTGCGGTGGACGGTGACGACGACCATCGAAGCCCCGGAGTCGACCCGGGGTCGGCTGGTCCGCATGCGGGCGGACATCGGCGAGGGCCTGCGTTACCTGTGGGGCCACCAGGTCGTTCGAACCCTGACTCTGCTGGGAGCAGGGAACAGTGTGTCCGGCGGCGCGGTCAGCGGGCTGCTGGTCGTGCGCCAGTTCGGATTGCCGGACGACGACGCGCGGATCGGGTTCCTCTACGTGGCAGCGGCCGGCGGTTCGCTGCTCACCAGCCTGCTGCTCGGCCGGGTCCATCGCCGGTTCCCGGTCGGGATCATCACGCTGGGTGCCCTGGCGGTCGGCTGGGGAGCGCTGATCGGCTGGTCCTTCGCCACGACCTGGACGGTCGGTCTGGCCGTGGTCGTCCTCTGGCAGGCCAGTAGCTCGCTGGCCATCCTCAACGGCATCGTCGTACGCCAGGCCGTCACGCCACTGCGGCTACAGGGTCGGGTCAACACCACCGCGCGAATGATCGCCTGGGGTGGTACGCCGCTCGGCGCGGTCCTCGGCGGCGCCGTTGCCGAGGCATGGGGCACTCGGACCGCGTTGCTGCTGGCCTCCGCCGGAGTGGGCGGATCGCTGGTGCTCGGGGTCGTGGCAGGTCTGCGCACGGTAGGCCGACTCCGAGAGCTGCCTCGCGACGAGGACGACGCTGCGTTGGCAGCAGCCGGCCACGCGGACACCGGGACAGCGCCGGCGGCCAACTCCAGCCGCGGCACGCCGGTCAGCTGACCCGTCGGATCAGCGGAACGGCAATGTCGCGAAAGGGACCTCAGCCCGATCTGAAGGTGCTAGCCTGACCTTGCAAATGAAAATGGTTTTCATTTCGAAGGGAGGTGGAACTATGGAGGAGATCTCGTTCGAGGAGCTCGCCGAGGCATCGGTCCTCGCGGCGCCGCAGGACCCGACCACGCACGCGCTGGTGCAGAGCCCGTTCGCGTGGGACGAGCAGGAGTAGCCCCCGTCCGCTGACCAGGTCGGCGGACATCTCCTGCGCCGTGGCCGCCGGCGCCGACGGATCAATCGATCCGGCGTCGGCGGCCACGATCGCGGTCTCGCCACAGCGAATGTTCCGTTTCCTGGTGTCTTCGACCAGAAAGGTTCGATGTGCTCGCCCCCGGTCATCACCTGTACCGAGGCGCCGACGGCAGCTGGCGTTACAGCGCCCCCGGCGATGTCTTCGTTCGAATCGGCGGCGACGACCGCCTGCTCACCCTCGTGCAGGGCGTCGAAGCCGGCTTGTCCGGCGTGGTCGTCCCCGCGGCGGACCGGACCGCCGTCAGTCACGTCAGCGCGGCGCTGACGGCTCGGGGTGTGCTCCGTGCCCCCGACCGGGTGGCGGCTGCCCAGGTTCCGCCGGTGTGGAAGGTGTGGATCGAGGGCGACGGCCCGGCTACCGAACGGCTTGTGGATCTTCTCGTGGAGCTGCTCGACAGCGTTGACGGCGCGCCCGGGAGGGACGCGAACGCCGTGCGCGTCCAGTGCACGGTGGGTGCACTGGACGAGGCAGTGGTCGCGGGAAGCCAGGTGGTCGTGAGCTGTGCGCAGTGGCTTCCGGACGACCGCTGGCGCACCCTCGACCGTTGGTGCGCCGACCACGGCACCCCGTGGCACGGCTGCTACGCCGAGGGCGACGGCTTCGTCGTCGGGCCGTTGTCGATCCCGGGGCGGACCGCGTCCTACCGGGACACCCGGGGCCGCCGGCTTGCCGCGGCAGCGCTGCCCGACGAGCTGCGTGCCCACTGGGCGTACCTCGACTCCGACGCCCCCAGACCGGCGGCCCGGTTCCCGCGAACCGCCGTGGCGGTGCTGGCGGGTCTGCTCGCTGCCGACCTGCTGGCGCTGGCCGCGGGCACCATCGTCCCCAGCGAAGGCCATCAGCTCGTCGTCAACCCACGGGCAGCGTCGATCAACCGGCATCCGGTCCTGCCCCTGCCCGACCTCGCCGGCGATCCCGCATAGCCGTGGCCACGCTCCGCATCGACGCGAACCAACGGGTCCCCGCGGCCGACGGTCTCGGCCTGGCCACCGACGTGTATCTGCCGACGACGCTGCCCGCCCCCGTCGTCGTCACCCGCACTCCCTACGGACGCGGTGCGCTGCTGGCCAACGGGGCCGGCTGGGCGCGTCACGGATTCGTCTTCGTGGCCCAGGACGTCCGGGGCCGGTACGGCTCGGACGGCGTCTGGACCCCGTACCGCGGGGAGCGCGGCGACGGAGCAGCACTCGTCGAGTGGGTGCACCGGCAGCTCTGGTGTGACGGGAACGTGATCCTGGCCGGAGCGTCCTACGGTTCGTTCACCGCCTGGGCCGCGGCCCTCGCGGTGCCTCACCTGGTCCGGACGGTGATCAGCGAGGTACCCGCTGCCGGCCTGCGGGCGGCCAACGTCGATCCGTCAGGGGTGTTGCGGCTGGCCGAGTACGCCGGATGGTGGACCGACCATGCCGAGGCCCGCGTCAGCCGAGACAGCCTTGCCGGCCGGATGCTGCTCGAGGACCCGGACCTGCTTCGATCGCTTCCGATCGCCGACCTGGGCCAGCGATTGTGGGCTCGGCTACCGCGATGGTGGAACACGATCGCGGGGAACCTGCGGGACGGACCCGTGGATCGGCCGCACGCGGAGCGGAGGCACACGGAGCCGGGCCGGGGCGCGACGCCTGGTGGGCGGTCGAGTGATGATGAGACGCTGGGTGAACCCGAGTTGGCCGCCTGCCCGCTGCCCGCGCTGCACATCGGTGGCTGGTACGACCTCTTTCTCCCACAGACGCTCTCGCAGTGGACGACGGCCGGCCGAGACCGCGCCCCCCGGCCGGCCCGGGGCCTGGTCATCGGGCCGTGGGGGCATGAACTGTCCAGCCCGTCCACCAGCGCGGCCGGTGGGCGCGACCACGGCCCCGAATCACAGCTGCCGCTGGGACGGCTCCAGGTCGCCTGGATTCGCGGCGTGCTCGCCGGCGATGACCCGTCTCTGATCAAGGTGTTCGTCGTGGGAGAACGGCGCTGGTCGGATCGGTGGCCCGCGGCGACGAGCACGCGTCGACTGCATGCCGCCGCGGACGGGCATCTGACCGAGGCGTTCCCACGCGAGGTGGCCGGACGGTCGTTCGTCCACGATCCGGCCGATCCCCATCCCAGCCTGCCGGTCAGCCAGGACCGCACTGTTCTGGACTGCCGCGCCGACCGGGTAGCGTTTCGCACCGGCCCGCAACCCTCGCCGCCGGTCCTCGCGGGCACGCCGGTCATCCGGCTACGCGCGGACACCACCGCTCCGAGCGCGGACTGGATCGGCCGGTTGGTGGAACGCCGCGCCGACGGCCGGACCCTCGAAATCGCCTCCGGTAGCGCCGCCGTGGGTTCCGGGGCCTCGACCGTCGAGATCCCGCTTGACCCGATCGCCCTGCGCCCTGCCCCCGGCAGCCGGCTGGAGCTACAGCTCACCGGCAGTGACTTCCCGCGGCTGGCCCGCAACCTCAACACCGGCCGAGACCGGTACACGACCGCGGCCGTCGGCGGCCCCGCCATCCAGACCGTTCACCTCGGCCCGGACCACACCTGGATCGACCTGCCCATCCGGGAGAGACCGTGACCCTGCCACCAGCACGAATCTCCTCGCCGTGGTTCTGCCTGCCGTCGCCGGCCGAGGCGCTGCTCGTGGATCGCCGGCTCGGTCTGCTCACCCAGGTCGTGCCCTACCAGCCGAGTTCCCGGATGCCCCGGTCCTGGGTGGGCTGGAGTGCCCGCGCCGGGAACACCCGTGCCTTCGCGGACTGGGAGGGTGAACGGTTCGGATTCGGTGCCGCGTTCGTCGACCACGACCGGGCCCGCCGGGCGGCGGTCGGCGAGGCGGTGGAGCGGTACTGCGGCAACGCCGTACCGGCGAACCTGGAGATCGCGAGCCACGCGGAGCTCTGCCGGGCCGGCCGCCCGGCGCTCGACCCGGCCCTGCTGACCCTGTACTCCGACCGGCAGTACCGCACCCGCGGGTTCCCGTTCCGACGGTTCACCCGCGACACCCCGGTGGCCTGGGTGCCCGGCACCGACCTGCACAGGGGAACATCGGTGCTGGTGCCGGCTTCCCTGGCCTACCTGAACTACTTTCGCGGGCCGCGCGCCGCGGAACCGGCGACCCACGCGATGCCCTATGCCGGCATCGCCACCGGGGAGAACCGCGAGCACGCCGAACGGTTCGCGCTGGAGGAACTGTTCGAACGCGACGCCAACACCATCTGGTGGGCCAGTGGGGCGCCCGCGCAGGTCGTCGCGGACGCCGCCGACCTGCTCCACCGCTACGGCATCCGCGACGACGGGCCCAGTCACGCTGGCGGCGCGGGCCGGGTCATCCGAATCCTGCGGATTCCCGGTCAGTTCCCGGTGCCGGTGCTTGCGGCCTTCATCGAGGAGCCCGGCGAGGGCCTCGTCGCCTACGGCACGGCCTGCCGGGCGGACCCCGTGGAAGCGGCGAAGAAGGCCCTCGTTGAGGCCTTCGCCATGCTGGAGCTGACCGCCGAGATCGCGGACGGGACGAGCGCGCACTGGCAGGCCGTCGATCGCGGGGAGATACCCGCCGTCGCCTATCGCCCCTACCGGGCCGACCGCCGCTACGCCGACGACCTTCGTCCCGACCACCGCGACCTCGTCGACCTGCCAGCCGTCGCGCAGCTCTACCTGGACCCGCGGATGCAGGGCGAGCCCCTGGACCGGCTGCGCGATCGCACCCGGACGATCCGTCTCACCGACATCGATCCCGTCGACGACGTCCACGCGCGCCGCCGTTACCTCGATCTACTCGCGGCACGCGACCTGCCTGCCCTGTCGGTCGACGTCACCACCGGCGACGTCCGCGCGGCCGGGCTCACCGTCGTCCGTGTGATCGTCCCCGGGCTCTACGGAAACGCCCCCGCGGCCTTTCCCCTGCTCGGCGGACGCCGCCTCTACGAGGTGCCTGTCGAGCTGGGCCTCGTTCCCGGCCCGTTGACCGAGAGCGGCCTGTGCCCGCATCCCATTCCCCACGTCTGAGGACCCCGGATGGATCTCTCCACGATTCTCGACCCGCGCACCGGCATCATCCGCCGGATCGAGCGCGACACCGTCACGGACAGCCTGCCCGCCGAGTTCGCCATGCGCACCGCGGTCCTGTCGGACACCACCCGGTTCTCCCCCTGGGCCAGTGACTTCGCCGGTGCCGGCTACGCCCTGCTCGACGAGGACGCCGCACTCGGGCCCGCCGTCGGCGAGGCCGTCGAACGTTACTGCGGCAACCTCGTCCCCGCCGGGCTGCGCCGGGCCACCTGCGGCGAGCTGGTTGCCGCTGGCGAGACCGTCTTCGATCCCCGCACGGTCGTCCTGTTCAGCCCCGCGCAGTACGCCAGCCCCCGCTTCCCGTTCATACCGTTCGACGACGACCTGGCGGTGGAATGGACCCGCGGGGTCGACCTGCACTCCGGCGCCGTCGTCTGGGTACCGGCCCACCTGGTCTGGGTGTCCTACGCCCACCAGGCGCCGAGCCGCGGCGTTCCCTACCTCGGTCCGGTCCTCAGCGCCGGACTCGCCGCCGGCGTCGGCGAGTCCTCGGCGCGGTGGTCGGCGATGTGCCAACTGATCGAACGGGACGCCCTGACCATGGCCTGGCATGGCCGCCGACCCCTGCGGGCCGTGACCCCGCCCGCCTGGCTGGCGACGCTCGGCACAGGCCGACGTGGCACGCTGAGGACCCGTTTCCTCGAGTTCCCCAACGAGTTCGGGCTCGTCGTCGTCGGCGCGCTGGTGCGCGACGAGGCCACCGGCTACCTGTCCATGGGCGCGGCCTGTCGCGCCAGCGGCGAAGCGGCACTGCGCAAGGCCCTGGCCGAAGCGTTCCAGCTGCAGATGTTCGTCGCCGATCTCGACGACCCGGACGGGTCCTACATGCGCGTCGCCCGCGATCCGCGCAGCCCGCTGAGCCGTTGGCGTGCTGACCGGCGGTATCTCGACGACCGCCGCGGCGACCTGGCCGACGTCGTCGAGTACTGCACCCATCTCCAGCTCTTCCTCGATCCCCGGATGCAGGATCGGCTGGAAGCAGAGCTCGCGGACGCCGTCACCGCGACGGTCGGCTGGAACGAACTCGACCAGCGGACCCGGCTGGGCGGCGCCGAGCATCCCCGGGCCCTCGCTGCGGTGCTCGCCGACGCCGGCCACCCCGTCACCTGCGTTGACGTGACCACCCCGGATGTCGCCCCCACCGGGATCCGCGCGGTCCACGCGCTGGCACCCGGGTTGTACTCCAACGCCCCCATCGGCCTGCCGTTTCTCGGCGGTGCGCGGTTGGACCGGCAGCTCACCGCCGTCGGCCAGCCGCGCCGCGAGTTCCCGCTGCCCCACTGATGTCGCCCGCGAGGCAACCGCGCCTCACGGGCGACGGCCCAGCGGGAAGACCACGATCGGGAATCTGTCGTCGGGCAGCCGCAGCAACCGGGCGACGGCATGGTCGTCGAACGCGGTCACCGCACAGCCCGCCAACCCCAGCGTGGTCGCGGTCAGGTAGAGGTTCTGCAGCGCGATACCCGCGTCGACGTGCACCGTGCGGTAGTGCCGGGCCGGGTACCGCACCAGCGTCGTGTCCAGCCGTCCCACCAGGACGACCGCCATGGCGGCCCGCCGCGCGAACTCCGGTTGTACGAGCACCGAGCGCAACGCCGCGGCCGGCTCACCCGACCAGAGGGTTTCCAGCGCGTGGCCGTCGGCGTCGTACTCGAAGACCCCGCCCGGAAGCTCTCCGCCCGACTTCGCGAGCACGTAGACGGCGAGGGAGCGCAGTCCACCCGCGGACGGTGCCATCCGCATCCGGTGCGCGCTGCCGTCAGGCAGCCTGACCTGCCGCTGCGGCCCCCACGACCAGTGCAGCAACGACGACACCTGGGCGGCGCTCGGCATCCCGGCGCCGAAGCGGTACCACGACCGGCGCGCGTCCAGGACCGCGCCGAGCTCGTCCGGCAACGCCGCGACCGGCGCGGGCAGTGCGATCCGCCCGGCGGTGGCGGACAGCCCGTCGAGCACGACCGGGTGGCCCGGCGCACCGTCGAGCAGCCGCCGCACCTGGGCGATCCGGTCCGCCGCGGCGTCTGCGGCACTCACCCCGGCTGGCCCGATCCGACGAGGCCACCGCCGCCGGCAGCGACGGTTGCGGCGGCGGCGGTGCGCAGGTCGAAATGAGGGTCGATCTGCGTGGTCAGGTCGGCGCCGGTGGCGTCGTTCGCCCATGCCTGGGCGTTGCGCACATGGAACTCGATCATCTGGCGGTGGAGCCGGTCGAAGTCGCGCTCGGCGCGGTCCACGACCTGGCGCAGCTGTGCGAGAGCGGCGAGGTTGGCTGGTTCCAGGTCGCCGAGCGCCAGCGGACGGCCCTGCTCCATCGCGCGCACCGCGGCCGACTGCTCCAGCCAGACCAGCAGGTCGGCGCCGACCTGGTCGCGCAGGAACGCCACATCCTCCGGCCCGGTGATCTTGTTGCCGATGACCGAGATCGGGATGTCGTAGTCGGCGGCGTAGGCGCGGTACTGATGGTAGACGGCGACTCCCTTACGGGTCGGCTCGGCGACGAGGAATGTCCGGTCGAAGCGGGTGAACAGACCGGAAGCGAACGAGTCGGCGCCGGCGGTCATGTCCACGACCACGTATTCACCAGGCCCGTCGACGAGGTGGTTGAGCAGGAGTTCCACCGCGCCCACCTTGGAGTGGTAGCAGGCCACGCCGAGATCCTCCTCGGCGAAGGCTCCGGTCGCCATCAGCCGCACCCCGTCGACCTCGACCGCGAGCCGGTCGTGCAGCGGGCCGGGGCCGGCGACCCCGACCAGGCGGGATCCAGCGCCGGGCGGGGTGGTCTTGACCATCTCCGCCGCGGCGATCCGCGGGTTGTCTCCCCGTAGGTACTCCTTGATCTTCTCAAGATGGTCCCCGAGCGCGGGGAGGGCCGCCGCGGCCTGTTCCGACAGACCGAGCGCGACGCCGAGGTGCTGGTTGATGTCGGCGTCGATCGCCAGCACGGGCAGTCGCTCGGCGGCGAGGTAGCGGGTGAACAGAGCGGACAGGGTGGTCTTGCCGCTGCCGCCCTTACCGACAAAGGCCATCTTCATGGGGTTCCTCGGGTCGTGACGGCGCTGCCGCGATCATCGGGACCTGCATCATCCAGCAAATGATAACCGTTGTCGTTAACTCCGCTGCTGAAGAGCGGCGACCGAGCGGCGGCGGTGCGGAGCGCCGCGGGTCCGCCCGCTGCCCGGCTTCGTGGCGCAGCGGGCGGACGTCAGGTGGGGGTCGCGCCCGTCTGG
>NZ_JALKFW010000156.1:0-14171 GCF_023243055.1 Frankia sp. AgPm24
AGGCGTCTGTCAGTGAAACAGGAAAACCTGCCCGCGAGGGTGGGAATCCCCGGTCTTCAGGCCGGGGAGGATGTCAACCCGTGGAACGTGGTGGTGCCCGCGGACCATGTGGCCGCGGTCGTGGCGGCCGATGTCGCCGACGTCGTGGCGGCGGTGCGGTTCGCCGACGCACACGGCCTGACGGTCGCAGTCCAGGCCACCGGGCACGGCGCCGTCGTCCGGTCCCAGCCAAGTCTGCTGGTGCACACCGGACGCCTCGACGAGGTGAGCATCGACCCGGTGGCCCGCCGAGCCCGGGTCGGCGCCGGGGTCCGCTGGCAGCAGGTACTCGACGCCGCCGGCCAGGACGGCCTCGGTGCGCTGGCCGGGTCCGCGCCGCACCGAGGACGACACCCCCACGGTCGTCTCCCACTCCCCGTGGATGGGCGTGCCGATCGGTGTCGCCCGCGGCGACGACACCGTCGACGCGCTGATCACCGCCGAGGTCGCCCGGGTCGAACCGGTCACCTGGACGACCCACGGCCGCCTCACCCTGCTCGCCCACGCGCTGGCCGACCGTGGCCTGGTCGAGCATGCCCCGACACTGGCCGAACGGCTCGCCCGGTCGCCGGTCACTTCGGCCATGTCGGCCTGGTCGGTCCGATCCCGCTGGCGCTGGCCCGGCTCGCCGCGCTCACCGGTGATCTGCCCGCCGCCCGCGCCCACCTCACCACCGCCACCGAGCTCGCGACCCACACCGGCGGGGTCGGCGCGCTGCTGCGCTGCCGCCTGCTCACGGTCCAGCTCGCCGTCCAGTCCGGCCGTCCACTCGACGACCCGGCCCGCGCCGAACTCGCCGACATCGCCGCCCGCGCCGAATCCCGCGGCATGCCCGGCCTCGCCCGCGACGCCCACACCCTGCTCGACCCGTCCAGCTAGCGCGGACATCCCGGCGGTGGAGCGTCGGAATCAGGCCGGGTCAGGGGTCGGTGCGGTGCCAGACCGTCCAGCCGCCGGGTTGGGGCAGGGTGGCGATCCGGCGGTACCTGGTCTGGTCGGCCAGCAGGTCCTTGAGCTGCCAGTCGAGGGCGGCGGTGGGTCCGAAGCGCAGGACGACGAGGTCGAAGTAGCGGTCGCGCAGGGCGTGGCGGTAGGCGTCGAGGCCGGTGTACGGGGTGCCGGTCCGCGGATCGCGGTAGTAGAAGAAATAGGTGCCGTTCCACTGCCAGGACGCGGTGACGTCCTGGAGGTAGTAGCGCGGGACCTCGGATTCCTCCACCAGGTAGTGACCGGAGGAGTAGCGGACCTGGGTGCGCAGCAGCGACGTCAGGGGCTGGCTGTCCGCCCAGGTGCGGAACAGGCCGTCGGCGGTCTGCACCCCGCTGGCCAGGAGCAGGACGGCGGCGAGCGTGACCGTGACCATTCTGGGGGCGAGGTCGCGGCGCGGGTCGTACAGGTCGATGCGGGCCAGGACATGGGCGAGTCCGGCGCCGGCCAGTGGTGCCGCGTAGGCGAGGCCGAAGGCGACATGCTTGTGCAGCGAGGTGAGTTCGCCGGAACGGGCCTGGAAGATGATCGGCAGCAGCGAGCTGACCAGCAGCAGGACGGTCAGCGCGGGCAGCCGCCGGCCGATGATGATCGCTCCCGGTAGGGTCAGGGCGAGGGCTGGCGCACCCCAGGCCAGCCCGTGGCGAGCCACCTCCAGCGCGGGCCGTCGGCCCAGCGGCGTGCGGGACAGGGTGGTGGCGACGAGTCCGGTGAGCTGGTCGGTGCCGGTCATCGCCAGCCAGCCGCCGACCACGACGGCGGCCCCGAGCGCCAGTCCGGCCGGGATGGCGGCCAGGGCACGCCGATCCGGTACCGCCGGGCTGTCCGTCGCGGCATGGGCCGAGCGGCGCCGGACGAGCACGAGCAGCAGCAGCGTCGAGGGGATGAACAGCGCGGCCATGTACTTGGTGACGACGCTCGCCGAGAGCAGGACACCGGCGCCGAACGCGAACGCCAGCACCCGCCGCCAAGCCGCTGCCGCCGTCGCCCTTGCTGTCGTCGTCGAGGCCGCGCGCACCGCGTGTAGCCCCAGGACGAGGCCGCCGACCAGCAGCAGCAGCGCCATGGCGTCGTAGGTGGCGAAGTGCCCGATGAACAGGACCGGGCCGGAGATGACGAAGACGGCGGCCGAGGCGGTCCTGGCCGCCGGTCCGAACAGGGCACGTCCCACCGCCGCGACGAGCAGGGTGGTCAGCAGGCAGCAGGCCAGGCTGAGCAGACGGGCACCGGCGAGTCCGCCGAACGAGTCGACCAGCGCCCCGATGGGCGGGTAGACGTAGGGGGAGCCGGAGAAGTACGAGGCGAAGTTCTCGGTGGGGGGCGGCCCGCCCGTCCACGACCGCAGTATCTGATGGCCCGCGTCCAGGTAGAGCGCCTCGTCCTGGAAGGCGGTGGCGTTCAGCCGCAGCGAGAGCCCCACCTGGATGGCGAGCACTGCGGCCAGGCCCGCCCGGGAGCCACGGAGGTGGCGCGGCCAGCGCTGGCGCGACCAGGGGGGTCTGGTGTCGAGATGGCGGGGGGCGCTGCGTCGATGCTGCGTCCGCCGCGGTGGGTCAAGGGTCAGTGTGCTCACGAGGCCACCTCACAGCCGGCCGGCGAGGGCAGTGGTCGGGCGGATCGTTCGGACCCGGCGGACCGTGCCGCCAGCAGACGGGCCGTCGTGTAGGCGCCCCGGCGCCAGGCGTCGAGGGTGGTGCGGGGGGCGTGGGGGTCTGGTCCGTCGGTCTGGTAGACGATGCCGTTGGCGTGGGCGGTGTCGGCGGCGTGGATGGCGGCGTCGAGCCAGGTGCCGACCTGGTTCTGGTCGCCGGCGGCGGCGAGGGAGACGAGCAGGGGTTTGCCGGGGTGGGCCAGCCGGACACGTTCCAGTTCCCGCGCCGGTGTCACCCAGGGCATCCCCGGATACTGAATCCAGGTCACGGCGACCAGGTCGACGTCCGTCACCGGTGGTCGGTAACGGGTGTCGTCGGCGGGGGCGGCGGGTTGCCAGGTCCAGGCGATGTTGTCGGCGTGGGCTTTGCGGAAGATCCGTCGGATGTGGGTCCAGGCGCGGGCGCTGTCGGCGGGTACGCCGCCGGCGGCGACGGCGGAGCTGGCCGCGTAGTTGCGGTCCACCGAGGGCAGGACGGTCAGGTACAGCGGATGCCCCCAGCCCGCGGTCTGCCTGGCCCAGCGGCGCAGACCAGCATCCTGGACGGCGTTGACGACCGCGGGCAGCGACGCGTCCAGCGATGCCCGGCCGTCGCGGGTGAAGGTGAGCGTCAGCCACGGGGTGCCGCCGGCGGCGCGGACCCGGTCGGCCCACGCGGTGGGGAAACTGGCGCCGATCTCGACGGAGCGCGCGGCGATGCCGGTCATGCCGAGGTCACTGGCCAGCCGGGTGTAGGTGATGTCCGGCCCGGTCGTCACGGCGAGCCCCGCGGCGGGCTTCGACCCGCAGACCACCGGACGGAACGGTGCCGGCGCCGCGCTGTCATGCCCGCGTGGTTGCAGGCCGACGCCGACGGCCACCACACAGGCCGCCCCGGCCGCGAGTCGCAGCGCGACCGGTACCCGTACCTGGCCACGCCAGCGCGTGGGACGACTCGGCACCCGACCCGCCGTGTTCCGCGGCATCGCGTCGAGCTCGTCACACGCGTCCTGTCTGCTCGCCGTGCCTGATGTGCTCGCCGCGCCGCTGATGCCGGCGCGGCGGTGGGCGAGGACGTCACGCCCGGTGAGGGTGCAGAAGGTGGTGAGCATGGCGGCCATGTAGGCGATCCAGGCGGCGGCGATGAGGTTGCGGGCGGAGTGGCCGTGGAGGAGGGCGGTGGCGAGTCCTGCGAGGCAGAGGGTGAGGGCGGTGAGGTGGGGGACGATCGGGCGCCAGGAGGGGGTGCCGTCATGTTGTTTGGCGGTGATGGTGAAGGTGCTGCGGGTGCCGGTGAGGACGGTGAGGGCGGCGGTGACCAGGACGGGGAAGGAGATGAAGCCGGCGATGATGCCGCGCCAGGTGGAGCGGCCGCGGGCGGCGGCCCAGAAGGCGGTTTGGCCGAAGAGGAAGTAGGGGGCGAAGTGGGTGAGGAATCCGGTGGCGTCGGCGCCGTGTACGGCGGGTGTGCCGGAGGTGACGAAGATGATGGGGGTGAGCAGGTAGACCAGGTCGCGTAGTCCGGAGAGGTAGTGGGTGCAGGCCAGGGCGTACTGGATGCGTTGCGCGCCGGTGAGCCGGCTGCGCGGGAGCACGAGGTCGCGCCAGTGTGTTTTGAGGACTTCGAAGGTGCCGCGGGCCCAGCGGTTCTGCTGTTTGAGGTAGCTGGCGGCGTCGACGGGGCCGAGCCCTTCGGCGAATTTTCCTTCGAGGTAGATGCCGCGCCAGTCGGGGGCGAGGCGGATGGAGGCGGCGAAGTCCTCGGTGACGGAGTCGGTGGGCATGCCGCCGATGGAGTCGAGGGCTTCGGCGCGGATGACGACGTTGGTGCCGCAGATGAAGGAGGCGTTGCGGGCGGCTTTTCCGGGGCAGAGCACGTCGTAGAACAGGGCCTGTTGGTCGGCGGCCCAGCGGGCCATCGGCAGGTCGGTGTTGCGGTAGTACTGGGCGGTCTGGACCCAGCCGACGCTCGGGTCGGTGAAGGGTTTCAGGGTGGCGAGCAGGAAGTCGGGTTCGGGCACCATGTCCGCGTCGAAGATCGCGACGAGTGCCGGTCCGGTCGCGCCGACCAGATACCTGGCGTGTTCGATGTTGCCGGCTTTCGCACCGCCGCCGACGGTGCGGGTGATGCAGGTGACGCCGAGTTCCCGAACGGCTTCCTCCACCCGCTCCCAGTCGGGGTTGCCGGCCACCCGCCCGTCATTGCAGACAATGATGCTGACCCAGGCCGACGGATGCGCCCGCTGGTACTCGTCCCGAGCCCGGATCGCACCGCGCACCGTCGGGCCGAGCACCGCCATCGACTCGCCGGCCGTGGGAACGAGCAGGTAGACGGGGAAGCTTCCCGGGTCGTCGACATGCCGTAGCGGCGGCGGCGTCCGCGGCCAGATGGTCGCCTGCAGGCCGAGCGCGTGCACCGCCCCGAACGCCTCGGCGGCCAGCAGCGGAACCGCCAGCCACGCCGCCGACCAGTTGGTCACCGCCACCCGCCAGACCAGGTAGTCCACGGTGGCGACCAGCACCCCGACCGTGCTGGTCGCGATCCACACCTGGCTGCGTGGACGCCCCGATCCGGCCAGCAGCGCGAACGTCAACAGAGCCGCGGCACCCGACGCCCACGGTCCCGGCCGAATCCATACCAGCGCGCCGACGAGTACCGCGGTGAGCAGCCCCACACCTGTCACTCTCGCTACCCGGCCGAAGAAATGATCGTCGGACGAGCTGCCGCCGGTGCTGCCGGTCTATTCTTTGTATGAATCCCGGCCGACTTCATGGGTGGCGTGCCGTGGATTGCCATCTAGATCCCCCGGAGTGGGATGTGATCGCTATTGGAATGTGATTGCGATCAGCCCGGACCGTTGCAGGCTACCACAGCGTGGAGTGCATACCGGAAAACTTTCTGGTCTAATCATTTGTTTTATTGTTTCAAGCCGGAGGGCGGCGAAGAAAGAATCTGGCGCGGCTTCTTCGGGTGGAAGATGTGCCGGATTAATCTTTCTGGAGGGAGTCAGGATGAGGAGGCGGCCGAAAAAGGTCTTCGACATTTCAGCCGCGCGGAGTTTCGGTGGCATGGCGGAGGCCGAGAGTGGTGGCGGCGGCCAGGTCGGGCACACCGCCGAGTGCCATCGCGAGTTCCAGCTCGGCCCGCGGGGTGTCGAGGGCGACCCGCGCACCCTCGGCCCCGCCGGTGCGCAGCGCGCGCGCCACGGGCCGTCCGACCAGGATCGCCGCAGCGCCCAGGGCCAACGCCCGCAGCACATCCTCACCCGTGCGGATGCCACCGTCGACCAGCACCGGCACCCGGGCGCCCACCGCGGTGACGACCGCGGGCAGAGCCTCGGCGGTCGTGATGGTCAGGCGCGCAGGGGGGCGGAGCCGAGGGGGGGCGTCGTCGGGGCCTTCGAGCCGCCCGCCGGTTCGGACGTGACGGCGAGTGTGGTCGCGTCGGCGGGAACGGTCAGGAAACGGTCGAGGTTTCCGCCCTGACCGTCGGCCAGTCCCGCCGAGCGGACCGCGTTCGTGCCCACGAACCAGAGCTGGTAGGTCCGCCCTCCGGGCAGCGCCGGGAGATCGCGGGTGACGACAAGGGCTCGTCCGCCGGTGCTCACCACCGCCAGTTTTCCCCCGCCGGTCAGCGGGTGGGCCGCACCGAGCGCGGCGGTCCGCGCGGCCGCCCGCGACTCGGCGTCGCGGGCCCGCGCGGCGGTGAGCTGCTGATGCTGGTCGATCGTCAGCCCACCGAGCGCCGCCACGGCGGCGAGCACCAGACCGGCCGCGACACCCACCGCCACCCGCGCTCGCCGCGCGGGCGCCGCGGGTCGCCGGCCCGGTCCTGCCGGTCGCGTCGGCGTGGAACCGATGGTCGGCGTGGAACCGATGGTCGGGGTGGAACCGATGGTCGGGGTGGAACCGGCGGTCGGGGTGAGATCGGTGGGGAGCGCCGGGCGGGCCCCTCGCTCGTCCGACCCGCTGGGGCGCCACCGAAGCCGGACAGCTCGGCCGGAGCGGCTGACCACGGGGGGAAGCTGTGGCGTCCGGTCGACGGCCGCGAGTACCGCCGCGCGCAACGGTGGCGGTGGCGACGCGGCCGCGGCGGCGGCCAGGGCACCGGTGGCCGCACGTAGCTGGCTGGCCTCCTGGGCGCAGGCCGGGCAGCGGGCCAGGTGACGTTCGACGGCCCGCCGGTCGGCGCCCTCGAGGGCGTCCAGCACATAGGGCCCGATCAGGGTGTGTGCCTGCTCCCGGCTCATGCCTTCGCCCCCAGACAGTCCCGCAGCCTGATCAGCCCATCCCGCATCCGGGTCTTCACGGTCGGCACCGCGGCGCCGAGCACCTCGGCGACCTCACGGTAGGTGTAACCGTTGTAGTAGGCGAGGGTGATCGATTCCCGTTGCAGGTCGGTCAGCCCGCGCAGACAACGGCGGACCCGTTCCCGTTCGAGCCGGCCCAGCACCTGCTCGGCGACCTCGTCGCCGCCGGCGTCGGAGTCGCGCGGGCCGAGCACACCGAACCGGTGCTCCCGGTCGCGGGCGGCCTGGGCGGAGCGAACCCGGTCCACCGCCCGGCGATGCGCCATCGCGCACACCCAGTTCGTCGCGCTGCCCCGTCCCGCGTCGAACCGGGCCGCCTGCCGCCACACCTCGACGAAGATCTCCTGGGTGACCTCCTCGGCCTGTGCCGGGTCCCGCACCACTCGCCGGACCAGCCCGAACACCCGCGGCGCCAGCAGGTCGTAGAACGCGGCGAAGGCATCCCGATCCCCGCGGGAGACCTGCCGCAACAGCATCCCCGCGTGATCCCCGCCCGTCTCGCCACGCCCCTCGGACGGCTCGGACGACTCAAACCTGCCACCGCCGTCGCGATCACCGCCGCCACTGTCACCACGACCGCCGCGACCGTCGCCGTTGCCGCCTGTGCCGCCGCCGGACGGCCCGGGGGATTCACCGATGGCGCCGTACATCCCCCCGGCGACACCGGCGAAGCGCGACCGCCACGCATCCGGTTCGGACGTCGTCATGGCCGTGACACCTCCCGTGCCTGCTCGAACCACCCCCCGGCACGGCGCCAGGCTCGGACGTCCCTCCAACGGACGCGCGCCCACGGACCAGCCGACGGCGGACACCGAGTATTCGACGCCACCGCCCAACCGGATGGGTCGACCCGCGGTCAGAGCCGTCGCGGTACCAGTCCGATCCGCTGGCTACTGTTCCGATCACAGGTGTTCCACACATCCACCGGACGCCCTGGAATCCGACCGGGCTCGGGCCGAGGGCGCCGACAGTATTGTTCGGGTATGGAGCAGCGTGATCGCGGCTTCCCGGACCAGGACGGCGCCGCAGGTCCCGGCACGGAGATCCGGCCGGTCCAACTGGTCAGCGCGGGTGTCGTCGCGGCTCTGGTCGGGTTCGCGAGCTCGTCCGTCGTGGTGCTGGCCGGGCTGCGGGCGGTCGGGGCTGATCCCCGGCAGGCCGCCTCGGGCCTGTTCGCCCTCGCCGTCACCCAGGCGCTGGGAACACTGTGGCTCAGCCGCCGGCATCGGATGCCGATCATGCTCGCCTGGTCGACACCGGGCGCGGCGCTGCTCGCCTCGACCGGCCCGGTCAGGGGCGGCTGGCCGGCGGCGATCGGGGCGTTTCTCCTCGTGGGCGCGCTGATGCTGCTGACCGCGCTGTGGCCACGTCTCGGGGCGCTGATCGCCGCCATTCCCGCACCGATCGCGCAGGCGATGCTCGCCGGTGTGCTGCTGTCGCTGTGCCTGGCACCCGTGCACGGGCTGGTGGATCATCCGGCGCTCGTCGCCCCAGCGGTCGTGGTGTGGCTGGTGCTGCTGCGGCTGGCACCACGCTTCGCCGTGCCGGCGGCGTTCGCCACCGCGGTGGCGGCGATCGGGATCTGGCTGGCCTGGCACGGCGGGCTGGACGGGCCGCTGCTGCCCCGGGTCGTGCTGACCGCGCCGACGCTGACCTGGACGGCGGTGCTGTCACTGGCCGTTCCGCTGTACGTCGTCACGATGGCCTCGCAGAACGTCCCCGGTGTCGCGGTGCTGTCGTCCTACGGGTACACGGTTCCCTGGCGGGAGTCGATGACGGTCACCGGCGTCGGCACCGTCCTGGGCGCCCCCGCCGGCGGCCATGCGATCAACCTGGCCGCGATCACCGCGGCGCTCGTCGCCAGCCCCGACGCGCACCCCGACCCGCGCCGACGCTGGATCGTCGCCCAGCTCGCCGCCTGGACCTACCTGGTTCTCGCCCTGGCGTCCATGGTGCTGGTGACAGCCACGACCGCCGCACCCGCCGGTGTCACCACGGCCGTCGCGGGTCTCGCCCTCGTCGGCACGTTGGCCTCGGCGTTGACATCGGCCCTGACCGATCCGGACGACCGTCAGGCCGCGGTCCTCGCCTTCGTCGTCGCCGCCAGCGGCATCACCGTCGGTGGCATCGGCGCCGCCTTCTGGGCCCTCGCCGCCGGCCTGCTCGTACGCACCGTCCTGCGCCGCGGCCCGGACGTCCGCCCGTCTCGGCCCTGAGCCGTGAACGCGCCAACGACGCTCTCCGCGGCCGGCCTGGACCCTACCGACGTCATCCTGCTGATCAGTTGCCTGTGGCGCACCCCCGACGACCCCGGTGGCCTCGCCCGGGCCACCCGCCTGCTGGAGCTGGCCCTCGACGGCCTGCGCCCGTAGCCACCGCAACGCCGCAGCGCCGCGGCGGTCGGCCATGGGCGATCAGGCCAGCAGAGCCTGCGCGAGACGTGCCTGCCAGACGCCATCCTCGGCGGGGTCGGCGCCCGGGGGCAGGCGCAGACCGAGCACCACCTGGTCGGCGCCTGCCGCGTGGTACTCGGCGACCCGCGCCACGATGGACTCCAGGCCGCCCCACACGGTGACACCGTCGACGAACGCGTCGCTGCGGTCGGTGATGTCGGCCTCGCCGAAGCCCATCCGCAGGAAGTTGCGGCGGTAGCCGGGGACGTTCGTGTAGAAGGCCGTCGACGCCCGCGCGAGTTCCCGCGCCGCCGTGGGCTCGGCCAGCGGGATAACCGGCACCAGCACCGCCAGCGTCGGCCCGTCCCCGAGCCGCTTGCGCGCGTCGGCGACATAGTCGGGGGTGACCAGGTACGGATAGGCGCCGCCCGCCCGGTCGGCGGCCAGGCGCAGCATCCGCGGCCCGAGCGCCGCGAGGATGCGGGCCGAGGCGGGCACCACCGGTGGCACGGTGTCCAACGCGTCCAGATAGGCCCCCAGCGTGGGCAGTGGTCGCGGCCCGTGCGCCCCACCGAGCCCGACGACGAACCGGCCGGGATGTTCGGCCTCCAGCGCGGCGAAGGTCCGGGCGACCTCGGCGGCCGGAACCCGCAGGACCCCGATGATGCCGCTGGCGACCCGCAACCCCTCGGTGCCGCGGACGATCCTGCTGATCTGCTCGAGGTTGTTGCCCTGGCCGCCGGCCAGCCAGAGCGTCTGATACCCGAGTTCCCGCAGCCGGACCGCGGCGTCGATCTCCGCCGCGGGCTCCGCCGTCTCGTCCAGTCCCAGGCCGGCGATGCCGACCGATCCCACGATGGTCATGCTCACGCCCAACATCTCCTCGCTGCGCGCTGTTCCCACCCGACCACGCGAAAGACGCCCCGCGCCGGCCTGCGGGCGTCAGCCACGACGAAGGCCGCACAACGGCAGTTCGTGGCGAACCACTGGCCGAGTGGTCTGGGGCTACGTCCACCCCCAGGATCGGCGGTGCGCCGCGGCCAGATAGGCGGTCACCGTGCCCATGTCCGGGTGTTCGGGCAGCGGTGAACGACGGGACAGATCCGGGTCGTCGAGCAGCTCCCGCAGCTCCAACGCCGCCCGGTCGATCAGGAACCGGGTCCGGTCGCGGGTGACGTCACCTCGGCGTACGGCCAGCACCTGTTCGCGGGCCTGCGATTGCATCGGCAGGGTGAGACGTCCGGTGGTCAGCAACTCGATGCCCTGAAGGCCGAGCCGGAGGGCATGGGAGCCGAACTTGACGTCCCAGCCGTGCCGCGCGATCAGCTCGGGGCGGTTGGGGACACGATTCTGCTTTCCCGCGCCGTCCATCCGTTCGAGTTGGGAATGCAGGTAGCCGAGGAAACGCTGCCCGGCCTGCTGGGAGACGACGGCGGGCGCGAGCGCGCGCAGTCGGTCGCCTTCCTCGGTGCGCAGGACCAGGGCATCGTCCGGAACGAAGAACAACGCGATGATCGTCGGATTTCCGCTGGTCGCGAGGGCCAGGAACCGGCGCAACGTGAAGATCGTCAGGTCGATGTCGCCTGGTCCCGACCGAGCGCCTTCCGGCTGTGTGCGCCAGACATGCGTGCCACCGCGGCGCGGCTCGGCCAGGCCGAACACGTGCTCCGGAGGCGGGATGTAGATGCCGAGCTGGTCGACGTCGTCCTGGCCTTCGAGATTGGTGCCGTGGACGGTGCTGCCGACGATCGAACGCAGGATCTCACCCGCGCGAGCCGCCTCGCCGGGACCATAGTCGACATTCGGGCGCAGATCGGTCGCCATGGGAAGCAGCCTGCCATCCGGCCAGCGGCCGGTCGACTGGATTTACTGAGGTCGGTGGTCGGTGGTCGAGCTGAATCGGTAGTGGTTTCGTACGAGTCCCTGCTCGTCGCGGATCAGAAAATCCAGGCCGGTGGCGACGGGCTGGCCGCCGGCCTCGGCCGGCACCAGTTCCCAGCCGAAGCGGAGGGCATCGTGCTGGGCCGAGGCGTTGCCTGTCAGGCGAGGCAGCAGGTGGTCGTCGGTGAGCTCCGACCCGATCGTCGCGAGCACGTCCGTCAGCGCGGCCCGGCCCTCGTGTACACCGTCCGGTTCGACGAGTCGGGCGTCGGGAGCGTAGAGGTCGTCGATCTCCTTGGCGAGTTGTTCTCGGTCCGTGACGGTGGCCAGAGCGAGGAACCGCTGCGCCAGCTGGTCCAGATCGGCCACGGATGGCGGGGGCTCGTTGAACTGGTAGTCGACCGTGATGCGGCCGGTGTCGTCCAGGACGAGCAGGTCGAAGCCGACGGCCAGCACCTCCTCGCTGTTGCCGGGCTGCATTTTCCAGGTGAACCTGGCGACGTCGTGGTGGGTGTCGAGGTCCTCGCCGGAGACGAACCGTAGGCCCGAGCCGCCGACGAACTGGTCGTACGCCTCTGTCACCCGCGCGGACAGTTCCTCGAGGCCGCGGAAGCGCCGCGTCTGCGTGTGGTGCAGGCCGTCCGGCGCCCACAACCGGGCCACCGCGGCACGTCGGGCGGCCGGGTCGGGTTCGTTCCACACGGCTACATACGCCGTTAGCAGGTAGTCGCTCACGCGTTTCCTCTTCTCGTACTGGTGCACCGCGGACGATGGGGGGTGCTCGTGGCACTCCGCGGACAGGAGCGCGGTACCAGCGTGTCCCCGCTGGTTGACGGGATCAATTACCTTCCAGGTAATGCCTGTGGACGGCGCACTATGGCTTTTGGGCGACTCCGGCGAGAATGCTGACGCTCGCATCTGCCTGGTGTGACACGTCGCTGGGCCGCCAGTGCTGGGCGGAGATGACGCCTGGCTCGACGAGTTCCAAGCCTTCGAAGAAACAAACCGACCTCGCCGACGGACCGGGCCTGCAGGGCGAACCCGCTCTGGGCGTAGCTGCTGATCAGCCGGCTGGCTTCCTCAGGTGCGTGGTCGGCGGTGAAGTGCGAGAGCGCCAGGTAGCTGCCCCCGGCGGGGAGGATGGCGAGCAGCTGGCGCAGGATCTCGAGGGGCCGGTCCGTGTCCGGGAAAAAGTGGAGGATCGCGAACAGGGACAGGCCGATCGGCTGGGAGAGGTCGAGGGTCCCGCGCACCTCGGCCGCCGAGTTCGCTGTCGATCGCGGCCCGCGGTTGCCCGGGCCGCTGGACTGGCTCGACGCCATCGCTGGTCGTCGGTGGTGCGGCGGGTCGGGCGCAGGCCGGCTCGTAGCCGCGTGTTTGGACGGCATCCGGCCATGGTGAGACCGACGCTGACGATGGTCGTCGTGACGGCCGGCCTGCCGCTTCCAGGTTGATGGGCGCGGAGTCTGGCGTGCCCGGCGGGTGTCAGTAAGGTGCCGGGCATGCGTGAGGTCGAGGTGAAATACTTCGTGTCGGATCCGGAGGTGCTGCTGGTCGCTCTCGGGCAGCGGGGTGTTTCGTTCGGGGAGCCGGTGTTTCAGGATGATCAGGCGTTCGCTCCGCTGGATTGGGCTTTTGGCGATGGCAAGCTCGGGGTGTCCTTCCTGCGGCTGCGCACGGTGGACGGGCGGCACTGGTTCGCGTTGAAGCAGCCGGGTGCGAACGCGCAGGACTGCCTGGAGTACGAGACAGCGGTCGCCGACCGTGAGCAGATGCACGAGGCGATTCTGCGGATGGGCTACTGGGCGACGGTCCGTGTGGCGAAGTCGCGGCGGACGGGCCGGTACGGAGAGGTCTCGCTGTGTCTGGATGAGGTGGAGGGGGTGGGGACCTTCCTGGAACTGGAGCGGATGGTGGCCGACGATGTGCCGGCTGCCGCGATCCAGGACGAACTGGCGGCGTTCGTCGCTTCCCTGGGCGTCTCGGTCGAGCGCACGGTGGAGACCTATGACTCCCTGGTCCGGGCCGCACAGACAACGGCGGCGTCGGTACCGGCGAACGGGGAGAGTGCGGACACCAGCCGACTCACCTCATCCTGACGGATAGGGCGCGTGGACCCGGCGACCTGATCCGGTTGCCCTGGCCGGGATCACCTCGAGCCGGTGGCACCATCGGGCCGCATCCCACTTTTGGGCAGACCTGAACGGACGACGATCTGCGGTGAACATTGGGCGACCGTTGCCTAGTTGCTGATTACATGTGCCGGCCTTCGCCCGGCCGGCGGCCAGTTCCTCCGGGCCTCGCCAGCATGGTCTGATGCGACCTTGCACCCGTCCCTGGCGAGATGCCCGGCGAACATCCTCCCCAATGATCATGGGTGCCCGTACGGCTGCCGATCTTCGGCGGAACATTCAGGGTGCCCGGGTACGGGAAGCGACTTTCCAACAATTCATGCCGGCCGCGGCGACGCCACCGCCACACCGCTTTCGCTGGCAGGTGCGGTGTGCCCCCGATAGCGTCCGGCCAATTGGAACAGATGTCCGGGGATGTCCCATTGAGGTGTGCGCTCGAGGCGAGTTCGACGCGTCCGCAGCCTTGTTTCCGGGCGACAGCGCAGGTCCGGGCGGGGCGCAGCCGGACGTGACTCGGAAGCACTCCTTGAGAGGTCCACCGTGGGAGACCAGCCAGCGCGACCACGTCCGCATTCGCCGAGCGGCCTGGATGGCACCGGTCCGCCGGGACGCTCTGCCCCCGCGACATCCGCGGCCGACGGCGGTGGCGGATGTCGCCCGTCGGGGGGCGCCGCCCCCCGGCCCGGGGGCGGGGCGAGGCGGCGGAAGGCGCGGCGCAGCGGGCGGCGCGACAGCTCGGCGATCTGCCCGGCCATCTCGACGCCGGTGGGGCCCGCGCCGACCACGACGAACGTGAGCA
>NZ_JALKFW010000006.1:0-14112 GCF_023243055.1 Frankia sp. AgPm24
ACACCCTGCCCGCGAGCCTGGGCCACCAGCTGCGCGACCAGCGCGGGATCCAGCCCCGCCGGCGTCGCCTTCGACGTGCGGGACCAGCCGGCAGGCTCCTGGGTAGACACCTGCGCAGTGTCCGTCATGTCGGTCATGATCGTCATCAGGTGTACTCCCTGATCAGGGTCACACCGTTACTTTTACAGGCCCCTGCCCGGACGAAGTACCGGCAGGCAGCGCCCTGGTCATGCCGGTCGACGGTCCCGTAGCGGTAGGCCCACCTACCTGCGATCCGGTTCTACGAACCAGCGGCGGACGTGGCGAGGGATCCGGGGTAATGCAAGGACAGCCAGTCCTCGTCGTACACGGTGTCCAGGTAGTTGTGTCCGAGGTCCGGCGCGATCGTCACGGTGGTGAGCTCATCCGCGTCGTCGCGACCAGCGAGCCAGTCCAGAGCACCGCGGACCACTGTTCCCGTGGACCCGCCGAACAGGAAGCCGTGCCGGACGAGCTGATGGCACATCCGAATCGTGTCCGCTTCCGTCACGTGTACCACGCTGTCCACAAAGGAGCGATTCAGGATCTGCGGGCGTACGCCGGTGCCGAGGCCGGGGATCAGTCGCTCGGCCGATGGCTGACCGAAGGTCACCGAGCCGACAGTGTCGACGGCGACAACGGCTACCGAGGGCTGGGTCTCCCGGAAGTAGCGGGCGCATCCCATCAGCGTGCCGGTTGTTCCCGCGCCGATGAACAGGACGTCCAGATCCGGAAACGCCTTCGCGATCTCGGGGCCGGTCGTACGGTAGTGCCCCATCCAGTTCGCGTCGTTGGCGTACTGGTTGAGCCAGACATAGTTGGGGTTCGCACCGCACAGTCGCTGCACATGGGTCAGCCGGGCCGCTAGGAATCCCCCGGCCGGATCGGGCTCGGCGACGACGTGCACCACGCTGCCAAGCGTCTCCATCATGCGCAGGGCCGCCCGATTGCAGCGCGGGTCCGTGACACAGATGAAACGGTAACCCCGGCTCGCCGCCACGGTGCTCAACGCGACACCCATGTTCCCCGACGAGGACTCGACGAGTGTCGCACCGGGACGGAAGCGGCCTTCCTCTTCCCCACGGTCCACCATCTCGGTCGCCGCCTTCAGTTTGATCGAGCCGGCGAAGTTGAACCCTTCACACTTGAGCATGAGTCGACGACCGACGACTTCCTGAAGATCGACATAGAGATCCCCCACGTTGAATCCAATGGGGCTGGAGACGATGGCGGCCACACCAGAAAGATTCCCCGCCCTCCGATATTTCTGCTATACGCCGTCCAGATAGCTCGGGTACCGACAAAATATAGATCCATCCGGCAGTGTCTGGCCGTGTCCTACCAGAGGGAGAAATCAATGCCCGGTGAACGCTCTCCTCGCCGGCTGGTGGCCGGCCGGACCGGCAGCGGCGCCGGACACCTGGCCGACCGGGCGATCCACGCCCGCACGTTGGCCGGGCCGATCCGGCCGTGACTGCCTCCATGCAGGATCAGCACATCGTGGGCCTGGTTCGCCAGGCGGCCCGGCGATTCGCGACCGGAGTGACGATCATCGCGGTCCGACATGGTGGTAGTACCCACGCGATGACCGCCAACTCCTTCGTGACGCTCTCGCTGAGGCCGGCCCTGGTAGGCGTCTCGGTACAACCACAGGGCCTGATGAGAGGGCTCCTGGAACAGGTCAGGCGCTTCGGAATCAGCGTATTGAACGAAACCCAGACCGACTATGCCCGACATTATGCCAGCTTAGGACGGGACAACAGACCGCGCCAGCTTCATCCGCTGCTGTCCGGCGATATCCCGCCCATTGTTCCGGACTGCAACGCGTACTTCGTCTGCGAGTTCGAAAACAGCCACACGGTCGGAGATCATGACCTGATCGTCGGCTCGGTTGTGCACTGCGCTGTCGGGAACCCGGCGGTTGGATCCCTTATCTTCCTCGACGGCGAGTTCCAGGGAATCCGCCGATGACCCTCGAACCGAACGCACCGCCGGCCCGGTCGTCGCACCCCGTTCCTCCCGCCACCGCCGCGCACGTGCCGTTCCGCGTCATACCCCGGCGCTTTCGCCCGGAATTTGGCCGATGATCGGGAGTACCCAGTGACCCGCCCGTTCCCGCCGTCATTCAGCGTGATCTCCGGCGTGCAGGTGAAGGATGTCGTCGGTAGTCATGAGGTCGAGATCACCAAGGTGGTCGAAGCGGCCTACCGGCTACATGGTGAGGGCCGGACGCTGAATCCGGACTCGTACTTCCTCCGGTTTCCCGACATCCCGTCCGCCCGGATCATCGCGCTGCCCGCGTCTGCTGCCGGCGACGTGGACGCGCACGGCCTGAAGTGGATCTCAAGCTTCCCCTCGAACCTCGCTGCGGGTCTGCCGCGGGCCTCCGCGGTGCTCATCCTCAACGACACGAGCACCGGCTATCCGTTCGCCTGCCTGGAGGGATCAATCATCAGCGCGGTCCGGACGGCGGCGTCCGCCGCACTGGCCGCCAGGGAGATGAGCCTCCGCCGAGGAGGCCGGCCGAGAAGTGTGGGATTCTTCGGAACCGGCCTGATCGCCCGGTACGTCCACACCTACCTGGCAGCCAACGGGTTCACCTTCGACGAGATCGGGGTGTACGACCGTTCCCCCGCATACGCGCAGGGCTTCCGGGAGTATCTGGAACAGACCGAGGACAGGATAACGGTCCACGACGACCCGGAGAACCTGGTGCGGTCGGCGGACCTGATCGTGTTCGCGACAACGGCGGGCACTCCGCACGTCGCCGATCCGGTCTGGTTCGACCACAGCCCGGTCGTCCTGCATGTATCACTGCGCGATCTCTCACCCGAGGTCATCCTCGCGGCCTGGAACCTCACCGACGACGTCGAGCACTGTATGAAGGCCGGGACGTCCCTGCATCTGACCGAGCAACGAACAGGGAACCGCGATTTCGTGGCCGGCGCCCTGCCCACCTTCCTGAGCGAACCGATACCCTGCCCGAACGACCGGGCGGCGATTTTCTCCCCGTTCGGGCTCGGTGTCCTGGATCTCGCCGTCGGCAGGTACGTCCACGACCAGGTGGCACGAGCCGGTGAACTGCACGTCGTGCCCGGATTCTTCGAGGACCTGAAGCGCCATGGCTGATTCCCCACTGCTTCCGCTGTCCGCGCCGCAACGGGGCGTGTGGCTCGCGCACCAGCTCGATACGTCGGGCCAGGAGTTCAACTGCGCCGAGTACCTTGCGATCGACGGCCCGGTCGACGTGGCTCTGTTCCGGTCGGCCTGGGTGGCGCTCTCGGCCGAATCCGACGTCCTACGGATCAGCTCGGTCGTGTCCGACGGTGAGCCGTGCCAGGTGGTGGAACCGACAGCGGCCGAGCTGACCTCCCACGACTGGACGGGTAGCGCGGACCCCGAACAGCAGGCGCAGGCGTGGATGCACGCCGACCTGGCCCGCCCGGTCACGCTGACCGAGCCTCCGATCTCCACCTTCGCACTGCTGCGGCTCTCGTCCGAGAGGTACCTCTTCTACTACCGGATGCACCACGTCCTCGTCGACGGGTACAGCATCCACCTCATCGGCCGGCGGCTGGCTGCGATCTACACCGCGATGATCGCTGGCCAGACCGCACCACCCGCCGAGTTCGCCTCCCTGTCCACCTTGCTGGAGGATGACGTCGCCTACCGGTCCACCCCGCGCTTCGACCGGGAACGCGAGTACTGGACGGGCCGCTTCGCCGACCGACCCGCACCGACCCGCCTGCCTGGGCAGCCGCTCGCCGACCGTGCGGATCGCCCGCTACGGCTGTGCGAGGTCGACACGCTCACCCGCTCCGAGATCAACCACCTGGCGCGGACAGCCGAGGAGATCGGCACCACCTGGCAGATCCTCGTTCTCGCCGCTGTCGCGGCCTATACCTGCCGGGTGACGGACCAGCGCGATGTGATCATCGGAATGCCCGTGGCCGGCCGCAGGAGCGTGGCCTCACGACGGGTGCCGGGGATGGCGATGAACTCCGTCGCACTGCGCCTGGCGGTACGCCCCGAGGAGAGCCTGGCGCTGCTCGTCCCACGCATGGCTGAAGAGGTCCGCGCAGCCCTACGGCACGAGCGCTACCGAGCCGAGGACCTGCGCCGTGATCTCGGACTCGAAGGCAGCGGGCGGGCGTTCATCGGACCGATGGTCAACTTCATGCCGCACGACCTGTCCCTGCGATTCGGCGCCTCCCCGGCGACGACGCACAATCTCGCGTCCGGGCCGATCGTCGACTTCTCGCTCAGCGTGCTGGGTCGGGACGACGCGGCCTCGATGTCGCTGAGGTTCGAGGCCAACCCCGACCACCATGATCCGCGCGGCTTCGTCAGGCACCGAGACCGGCTGATGGCCTTCCTGTCCGCCGTCACGGCCGAGCCGCGGCAGCCGATCGGGCAGATTGAGATCCTGCTCGCGGCCGAGCGACAGGAGCTGCTCGACGGACGCGGCACCATGACACAGGATGGACCGACAGCGACCGTTCCAGAGCTGTTCGTGCGACAGGCTGCCCGGACGCCGGACGCGGTCGCGCTGGTCGACGCGGAGCGGACCTGGACCTACGCGGAGATCGACAGATGGTCGGACGAACTCGCCGCACGGCTCGTCGGTCAGGGGCTCGGCCCGGAGGAGTTCGCCGCCGTCCAGCTGGCCCGCTCGCCCGAACTGATCGTCGCGATGCTCGCGGTGCTGAAGACCGGCGCGGCGTATGTGCCGATCGACCCGGCATACCCCGCGGAGCGGATCCGGTACATGATCGACGACCTGGCACCACGCTGCGTGATCACAGCTGTGCAACCGCCGTCGGAGGACCTGAACTCCGACCTCCCCGTCGGGAGTGCCGGCGGGGCCACCGCGGTCGCCACACCGGCCGATCCGGCGAATCCCGCCTACCTGATCTACACCTCGGGTTCCACCGGCACCCCGAAGGGGGTGATGGTGCCGCACTCGGCGGTCAGCAACTTCGTCCTGGACCATGTACGGCGCTTCGAGCTGGACGGATCCAGCCGGGTCCTGCAGTACGTCTCCCCGAGCTTCGATGTCGCCACCGGGGACATCTGGCCGGTCCTGCTGGCCGGCGGGCGCCTGGTACTTGCGCCCGAGGGGCAGAGCACCTCCCCCGAGGCCCTCGTGGCGCTCCTCGAAGCCGAGAGGATCACCCACGCGGCGATCCCACCGGCCATGCTCGCCCAACTGCCCGACGCCGGGCTTCCGCACCTGGGTGTGCTGATCACTGGCGGGGAGCCACCGAGCGCGGAGGCCGTCCGTCGGTGGTCGGCGGGCCGGCGTATGATCAACGTGTACGGCGTCACCGAGGCGACCGTCGCGAGCACCACCAGCCAGCTGGTCCCCGGCCAGCCGCCGGCCGTGGGTCGGCCGATCGACAACTGCCAGGTCTACGTACTGGACTCCGGCCTGGCGCCGCTGCCCGAGGGATCGACCGGCGGTCTGTACCTGGCCGGAGACGGGCTGGCCCGCGGCTACCTGAGCCGGCCCGCGCTGACCGCCGAACGGTTCCTGCCCTGCCCTTACGGACCACCCGGCTCACGTATGTACGCCACCGGCGACCGCGTCCGATGGCGGTCGGACGGCGCCCTGGAGTTCCGGGAACGGATCGATGACCAGGTAAAGATCCGGGGTTTCCGGGTCGAACTCGGAGAGGTCGAGGCTGTGCTGGCCGGGCACCCGTCCGTGCGCGCGGCGGTCGTGGTGGCGAGGGAGGACCGGCCTGGTCGCAGGCGGCTGGTCGCCTACGTGCAACCGGCGGTCCGCGGCAGGGCGACACCGGCTCGGTTGCGCCGCTTCGCAGCCCGTTCCCTGCCCGACTTCATGGTGCCCGCGACCGTCATGCTTCTCGACGCCTTCCCGGTGACCCCGAACGGCAAGGTGGACCGGCGGTCGCTGGCCGCACCCGAACCGACCGGCATGGCCGACAGTTCGGTTCGACCGCGGGCCGGCTCGCGCGAGGAGACGCTTTGTGCGCTTTTCGCCGAGGCCCTGGGCGTCGACGAGGTCGGGGTGCATGACTCCTTCTTCGATCTGGGCGGCGACAGCACCATGGTCTTCCCCCTGGTGAGACGCGCGCCCGAGGTGGGGTTGACGTTCACGGCACGCGAGGTGTTCCAACATCCGACGGTGGCGGC
Organism: Frankia sp. AgPm24; assembly: GCF_023243055.1. Taxonomy (NCBI): domain Bacteria; kingdom Bacillati; phylum Actinomycetota; class Actinomycetes; order Frankiales; family Frankiaceae; genus Frankia; species Frankia sp. AgPm24. The sequence goes on from NZ_JALKFW010000006.1 coordinate 6,178, forward strand.
ACTGGCGCCCATCGCCCACGTGGCCGAGACGCATCCGGTGGTCCGGTCCGCCGGCGGACCGGCCGCGTTCTCGCTCACCGTCGAACAGGTCGACGCGATCCGCGCCGCGCATCCGGGGCTGACCGAGGTGCTCCCCGTGTCACCGCTGCAGGAGGCCTTCATCTTCCACAACGCGGCGGGTCGGCAGGATCCCACCGAGCCGTCGCGGGACGCCTATGCGTCCCAGGTCCATCTGGACCTCGACGGACCGCTGGATCCGGCGGCGATGCGCTCGGCGGGCGAGGCGCTGCTGCACCGCCACCCGAACCTGCGGGTGGCCTTCGTTCATGGTGACCTGCCAGCGCCGGTCCAGGTCGTCTGCGCGAATGTGGCACTGCCCTGGGCGGAGGTGGATCTGTCCGGTCTCGCCGAGGACGAACGGGACACCGTCGCGCAGCGGCGTGCGGCGGACGAACGCGATGGGAACTGGGACATGGCCCGGCCGCCGCTGATGCGGCTGCTGCTGCTGAAGCTGTCCGACGACCGGCACCGGCTGGTGCTGACCGCACACCATGTCCTCTGGGACGGGTGGTCCACCTCCATCCTGATCCGCGAGCTGTTCACTCTGTACACGGGCGGCGCCCTACCGCCCGCGCCGCCCTACCGCCACTATCTGGACTGGCTGGCTGCGAGAGATCGAACGGCGTCCCGTCAGATCTGGGCCACGGCCCTCACGGGACTGCGCACGCCCACCCAGGTCGCCCCCGGATTCATCGGCACCGGGCGGCAGGAGCAGATCCGGCGCGGCCTGACCCAGGACCTGACCGAGGCGCTCATAGGGTGGGGACGGTCACACGGACTCACCCTGTACACCCTCGTGCAGGGCGCCTGGGCCCTCGTGCTCTCCCAGCTCACCGGCGCAGATGACGTGGTCTTCGGCTCCTCGGTGTCCGGGCGGCCACCGGAACTTCCCGGCGTCGAGGACATGGTGGGGCTGCTCACCAACACGATCCCGGTCCGGGTACGGCTACGGGCCGGAGAACTGACGGAGGCGCTGCTGGCCCGGCTCCAGGCGGAGCAGGCCGAGCTCATCCCCCACCACTACCTGGGGCTCGGCGACATTCAACGCCAGACCAGCGCGGGGCCGCGGCTGTTCGACACGACGATCCTGTTCGGTGGCCTACCTGTTGACCCGGTGGGGTGGTCCGAAACCCTGGACGGCCTGAAACTCGCCGGGTTCGACGTCTCCGACGACACGCACTACCCGCTTCGGCTGATTGTCGCTCCCGGCCCCCGGCTGCATCTACGGCTCGGGTACCACCCCGCCGCGTTCCGACCCGCCGAAGCCGAACGCCTGCTCGACCGTCTGGTCACCACCTTCGAAACGATCGCCACCGGTGTGCCGCGCTGACGTGGACCGGGCAGCCGGGCGCGGGAAGCGAGGTTGCGTTGCGCGTGGCAGGAGTGTTCATCAAGGGGATCGGGGTTCACCTGCCGGAGCAGGTCAGCGTGGAAGCGGCCGTCGAACAGGGCCACTACCCGGCGGAGGAGCTCGAACTGCACGAACTCGGCGGCGCGGCGGTCGCCGGGAGCACCCCGGCTCCCGAGATGGCCCTGTGGGCGGCGAAGCAGGCGTTCGAACGCGCCGGCCACCATCCCGAGGACGTCGAACTGCTTCTGTACGCCGACTCCTGGCACCAGGGACCTGATGGGTGGCAGCCTCCGTACTACCTGCAACGCCACCTGGTGGGCGGTGACCTGCTGGCGGTGGAGATCAGGCAGGGCTGCAACGGGATGTTCGCCGCGCTGGAGCTGGGCGCCTCCTACCTGGCACTAGGCGACGAGCCGCGCAGCGCACTGCTCGTCGCGGCCGACAACTTCGGCACTCCGCTGATAGACCGCTGGCGGATGGGCCCGGGATTCGTGGCTGGTGACGCGGCGAGCGCGGTGCTGCTCACCACCGTCCCGTCCTTCGCGCGGCTGCTCGCGGTGTGCTCGGCTGCCGTCCCGGAGGCCGAGCAGATGCACCGCGGCGACGAGCCGCTGTTCCCCCCGGGCCCCACGATCGGGCGCCCGCTGGACTTCACGGCGCGCAACGCCGACTTCAGACGCTCCGCGCTGGCCGACCGGACGGGCACAGCGTCGCTGATCCGGATCCACCAGCAGACGCTGATGGTCGTGGAGCGCACGCTCGCCGAGGCCGGCATCGAGATCGGCGACGTCACCCGGGTCGCTTACATGAACTACTCGCGGGAGATCGTCGAGCAGCGGTGCATGGCCGCGCTCGGGCTGGCCATGTCCCGCTCCACGTGGGAGTTCGGCCGGTCCGTCGGGCACCTGGGGGCCAGCGATCAGGTGGTGTCCCTCGACCATCTGCTCTCGACCCGCCAGGTCCGCCCAGGCGACCACGTTCTGATGCTCGGCGTCGGCCCCGGCGTGACCATCTCCTGCGCGGTGGTGGAGATCCGCGAAGCCGCGCCGTGGACGCCCCCGCACAGCTGAGCGGCGACCGAAGGTACACGTTCGACCCGGCACCCTGAGCCGGTCCGGCACCGGGACGAGCCGGCAAGCGACCGCATCCGCGCCTGTCGAGACGGGCGCGTACAAGGGCGAGGACCCAGTATGACGCACGAGTCCCACACGGATGAACACGACGAGTCGGTGGCCGTGATCGGCGTCGGATGCCGGTTCGCCGGCGCCGGCAGCCCCGACGCCTTCTGGGACATGCTGGTCACCGGTCGCGACGGCATCGGCGATCCGCCTGGCGAGCGATGGAGCGCGTACTCCGGTCTCGGGCCCGAACACGCTGCGGCGGTTCGCAGGGCCGCCGTCCCGGGCGGTTTCCTGCCGGACATCGAGGGGTTCGACTCGGCGTTCTTCGGTCTCACCCCCCGCGAGGCGGAACTGATGGATCCCCAGCAGCGCCTGCTGCTGGAGCTGGCCTGGGAAGCTCTGGAGCATGCAGGGATCCCGCCCCGGAACCTGGCCGGAAGCAGCACCGGAGTATTCGTGGGGATCGGGTCGGATGACTACGGCCGGCGAATGCTGGAGGACCTGCCCAGCATCGAGGCATGGACCGGCATCGGCAGTGCCCTGTGCGCGGCGGCGAACCGCGTTTCATACGCGTTGGACCTGCGTGGCCCGAGCCTCGCGGTGGACACGGCGTGTTCGGCGTCGCTGGTCGCCACCCACCTGGCCTGCCAGAGCCTCCGTACCGGCGAAAGCGCCCTCGCGCTCGTCGGCGGTGTCAACCTGATAGTCGCACCAGGCCTGACGCTCACCCTGAAAGCGGCCGGCGCGACCGCGGCGGACGGGCGCTGCAAACCGTTCGACGCCGCGGCGGACGGTTACGGACGGGGCGAGGGCGGCGGGATCCTCGTCCTCAAGCGGCTCTCCACCGCCCAGCGGGACGGTGACCGAATCCTCGCCGTCATCCGGGGCAGCGCCGTCAGCCAGGACGGCCGGACCAACGGGATCATGGCACCCAACGGTGCTGCCCAGCGGGACCTGCTGGAGCAAGCCTGCCGGAACGCCGCCCTGGCACCGGACTCGGTCGGCTACGTGGAGGCGCACGGCACCGGCACCAGCCTGGGTGATCCCCTGGAGGCGGGTGCCCTGGCGGCTGTGTACGGGCGGGGCCGACCCGCCGACAGGCCCTGTCTCATCGGTTCGGTCAAACCCAACATCGGGCACCTGGAGGCTGGCGCGGGCGTCGCCAGCCTGATCAAGGCGACGCTCGTGCTGGACAACGGTGAGATCCCGCCGAGCCTGAACTTCTCGACGGCCAACCCGGCGATCGACTGGGCGGGGTCGGGGCTGCGCGTCGTCACCGGGCGTACGCCCTGGCCACGTGGCGACCGCCCGCGCCGGGCCGGGGTCTCCGGGTTCGGGTACGGCGGGACGATCGGCCACGTTCTGTTGGAGGAGGCGCCGTCGGAGCGGGCCTTGCCCACCGGCGCCGCGGCGACCGGGACGGTGGCCGACGAGCGGTCCGGTACCGCAGGCGTGGAGCACGAGGCGGCGCCCGCGGGAACCAGCGGGCGGACCCCGCCCGCGCTCCTGTTCCCGCTGTCGGCCGCGTCCGGGCCCGCCCTGCGGGAGTACGCGGGGCGGCTGGCGGACCGGCTGGTCGGATCCGACCTGCCACTCGGGTCGGTAGGCCACACCCTCGCGCTGCGACGCTCCCACCTCGATCATCGCGCCGCCCTCGTCGCCACTGACCGTGGGGATCTCGTCGATGGTCTGCGTCTGGTCGCCGGCGGAACCCCGGACCGGCGGATCACGACAGGCCCGGCGTCGGCTGGCCGGGGTTCCGGTCTGGTGTGGGTCTTCTCCGGGCATGGCTCGCAGTGGGTGGGTATGGGCCAGGAACTGCTCACCACCGAGCCGGCTTTCGCCGCCGCCGTCGACGAGCTGGAACCGGTCTTCGCGGCCGAGATCGGTTTCTCGCCGCGGAAGGTGCTGGAAGCCGGAGAGCTGGACGGGGTCGACCGGATCCAGAGCATGATCTTCGTGATGCAGGTGGGCCTGGCCGCCGCCTGGCGCTCCTACGGAGTTACCCCGGACGCGGTGATCGGGCACTCGGTGGGGGAGATCGCCGCGGCGGTGGTGTGCGGCGCGCTCACGCCCCTGGACGGCGCTCGGCTGAGCTGCCGACGCTCCCGGCTGCTACGCCGTGTGGCGGGCGCGGGCGCCATGGCGATGGTGAGCCTGCCGTTCGACGAGGCGGAGCAGTGGCTGGCCGGGCGCACCGACGTGGTCGCCGCGATCTCGGCCTCCCCCGCATCCACGGTGATCTCGGGTACTCCCGCCGCCGTACGGGAGGTGGCCGACCAGTGGGCCGCACAGGACATTCCCACACGTCGGGTCGCCTCGGACGTCGCCTTCCACAGCCCACAGATGGACGGGCTGCTCACCGACCTGGCGGCGGCCACCGCCGATCTCGCGCCACGCGAGCCTCGGGTTCCGATGTACCGGACGGCGCTCACCGATCCGCGTGGGACTCCGGTCCTCGACGGCGCCTACTGGACGGCCAACCTACGCAACCCCGTCCGGCTGGCCGCGGCGATCCGCGCGGCCGCGCAGGACGGCCATCACGCGTTTCTGGAGATCTCCCCGCATCCCGTGGTCGCGCACTCGATCAGTGAGACTCTTGCCGAGGACGGGGTCGAGGGCGCCTTCGTCGGTTCTTCCCTGCGACGCGGGCTGCCGGAGTCGGTGTCGCTGGCCACCGCGATCGGCGCCGCGCACTGCCACGGGATCACGGTCGACTGGGGACGCCTACAACCCGCCGGCGCCCTTGTCGACCTGCCCGCGATCGCCTGGCAACGCACGCCGCACTGGCACACGGCCACGGCCGTCGACACAGCCGGAGTACAGCACGACGTGGACTCGCACACCCTGCTCGGCGGTGAGATCGGACTCGCCGAGCGGTCGCAGCGGTTGTGGCGGACCCACCTGGACGACGAGTGCCGCCCGTACCCCGGCCGGCACTCGATCGACGGCACCGAGATCGTTCCCGCCGCCGTTCTGCTGGCCACGTTCTTCGCCGCCGCCAGGTGCACCGCGCTCGACGACGTGGTGCTGCGGCTGCCCCTCGTGGTCAGCCGCCGCAGGGAGATCCAGGTCGTCGACGACGGGACGGGGCTTCGGCTCGCCTCCGGGACCAGCGAGGGTGGCTGGCTGACCCACACGACGGCCGTCGCGGCCAGCGGTGCGCCGGCGGTGTCCGATCCGGTCCGGGGACTGCGGCCGGCGGATCCCGACGAGATCCGGCGCCACCTGGCCTCGGTCGGTGTGCCGACGATGGCCTTCGGCTGGATGGTGGAGGAGCTACTGCGCGGCGACGGTGCTCTGCGCGCCCGCGTACGCATCGGGCCCGCCGACACCTGGGCGCCGGTGCTCGACGCCGCGCTGTCCGTCGCTCCGGCCGTCTTCGGCGGGCCGGCGGTGCTGCGCATGGTGGCGCGGGTGGGGCGGGTGCGTGCCGCGGGGCGGCCTCCGGCCACCGCCGACGTGGAGGTGACCGAGGACGGCGGTGTCCTCGACGTCATCGTTCGTGACACAACCGGCACCGTGGTCGCCCGGCTGTCCGGACTCCAGTACGGATCGATGGACGGTCAGGGCGCGGCGCCGCACGAGCTGGTGCACCACCTGACCTGGCGTCCTCTGGAGAACAGGGACTCAGGCGACCCGGAAGGTACCGTGCGCGAGGTCGTGCTCGTCGGCGCCGACCTCGGCCTGGCGAGCGCGCTGCGCGCCGCCGGGGCACGCTGCCGCACCGTCGAGGACCCTGCCGACCTCGCCGGCCTGGACCGGCCGACCGACGTGCTCGTGCAGGCGCCACCACCTGGACCGGGTGAATCGGTACCGGCCGCGGCGACGCGGTCTGCGTGGTTGTTGCTGGACACCGCCCAACGGCTGGCCGAGTCGGAACTCGTCCGGTTGTGGTGCGTCACCGTCGGCGTGCGCGAGAGCCGGCAGGCGGCGGGCCTGGCGCACTCCCCACTGTGGGGCCTGGGCCGGGTGCTGGCGGGCGAACACGACGGTCTGTGGGGCGGGCTGGTCGACCTGCCCGCCGACGACCCCACCGGCGCCGCCGCGACTCTGCTCGAGGTGATGCGGGCCGCACCGGGGGAGGACGTGATCGGCATCTGGGACGGCGCCGCGGCCGCCGCCCGGCTGCGGCGCGTCCAGTCCGAGCCGGTACGCGGCCCGCTGGTCTGCCGGGCCGAGGGCACCTACCTCGTCACCGGCGGGCTCGGCCAGCTCGGTCTCGAGGTGGCAGGCTGGCTGGCCGAACGGGGGGCGCGACGGCTGATCCTCGCCAGCCGTCGGAGCTTTCCCGCCCGCGCGGAGTGGGACGAGCCGGCCGACGCCGACACCCGACGTCAGATCGAGGGCGTCCGCGCGCTGGAGCGGTCGGGTGTCACTGTCCGGGTGGCCTCGCTCGACGTCGCCGACACCGATGCGGTGGCGCGTGCACTGTCCCCACGGACGACTGGTCTGCCGCCGGTCACGGGCATCGTGCACGCGGCGGGAGTACTCGACAACCGGATGGCGCGCGACGTCGACGCGGAGTCGCTGCGAGCAGTGCTACGGCCCAAGGTGGATGGTGCCTGGGCGCTGCACACGGTGTTCCCTCCGGGCACCCTCGACTTCTTCGTGCTCTTCGCCTCCTGCGGCCAGCTCCTCGGCCTGCCCGGTCAGGCCACCTACGGCGCGGCCAACGCCTTCCTCGACGCGCTCGCCGCGCACCGGGACGACACGACCAGTTTCGACTGGACCTCCTGGCGGGGCCAGGGTATGGCGGTGAACGACGCCGTCGACCGCGCCCTGCGGGCCAGCGGCGTCGGCGACGTCTCGGCGCCCGAGGCGTTCGCCGCGTGGGACTTCGCCGCGCGGCGGGGCGCCGGGCAGTTCGCGGTGCTGCGGGCCGTGCCGCTCGACGCCGGAACGGAACGCGGGCCGCTGCTGCGTGACCTGTCCGACCACGCCGAGGAACCGGTGGGCGCGATGGCCCCGGTCGAGGCGACCGGAGCGTTCGCCGGGCTCCCTCCGGCGGAACTGCGCGACCGTCTCCTGGAGACGGTGGGTGCGGAGATCGCCGGCGAGATGCGGCTCTCCCCCACGGCGCTGGACTTCCAGCGGTCCCTGGTGGAGCAGGGCCTCGACTCGGTGATGACGATCATCATCCGGCGACGGCTGGAGAAGCGGTTCGGGCACCGGCTGCCGACGAGCCTGCTGTGGCACGAGCCCAGCGTGGTTGCCATCACGAACCATCTGGTGGATCACCTCTCCACCCCGGTCACAGTCACGGTCCCGTAGGACGGACCGCTGTCACGGAGGAACCACGGGTCGAGGACCGCGCTCCAACGGCCGACGCCCCCCGGGGGGGGCCGGCCGGGCGGCGGGGGGCCGGCCCCCGGCCCGCCCCCCCGGGGGGCGGGCCGGGGG
>NZ_JALKFW010000007.1:0-13736 GCF_023243055.1 Frankia sp. AgPm24
GACTCATTGATCTCCTCCGCTCGCGGATCAATTATCCCTCATATGGATCACTGTCCGAAGAACGGGGACCACCTCAGTCGTTGGCGGGTGGGCTGTTGCGGACCGAGAGGGTCGGGTGTCGGGGCCGGATGCTGCACTGTCGGTGGCGCTGGTGCCACGGAGCGCGTTGACCCTACCTGGCAATGCCCTTCCGTTCCGCAACGCAACAGACTCGGTCCCCAGTTCCCGCTTGCGGAGTCACTCGGGTCCGCCTACCAGCCGTAGGACCGCCGCCGTTGCGGCAGCCATAATGATCACGACCGGGAAGGGGGCCCGTAGGCGGATGCAGATGGCCGCGACTACAAGCCCGGGCAGGCGGCCGTCAAGAGCGAGGTGCGGCCCGGTCGTGGCGGTCTCAACGAGAATCAGGGCGCCCAGCAATGCGACTGGGACGGCCTCGGTGAATCGGGCGATGGGGGGACGCACGAGCATCCGCTGCGGGACGAGCAGGCCGGCAATCTTGAAAGTCAGGCATGCCGCGATTCCGATCGCCAACCACAGCCAACTCACGCCAGCCGCCGGGTTTCGCCTTGCTCGTTCACCGAGGCGCAAGTCGCCGCGGAGCCTGCCTCGGCACAGAGCGTCTCCTCGTGCATGTGAGATGGCTCGGTATCGCCGCTGCTGCCGGCGGTGGTCCGGCTTCGCTCAGTGGGCAGCACAACCAGCAGCGCCGCGCTGGCGGCCAGCACCACAGGCAGCCCGGAGGAGAGGACCGGGGTCAGGACAGCCGCCCCAAGACCGGCGGCGACGAAGACGAGCCTGTGTCTCCACTCGGCGAGGCGCGGCCAGACCAGAGCGAGAAACGCCGCGCCGGGCGCGGCGTCCAAGCCGAGAATCGCCGGGTCGGCCACCAGCGAGCCCCCGAGTGCCCCGATCAGAGTGGAGACGTTCCAGCAGGCGAAAACCACCAGACCGGTGGTCCAGTAGGCGCGCTGTGCGGCCAGTCGTGCGGACGGGCCGAGAGCCATCGCGACGCTCTCGTCGCTTACCAGGTGCGCGGCGGGCAGCAGCAGCCACGCCCGCAACCGCAGGACCGGCGCCAGCGCCAGCCCGTAAAACAGGTTGCGCACCCCCAGCAGGGCTGCCGTGGTGCTAGCGGCGGCCCCCGTCCCACCCGAGGCGATCACGCCCACCAACGCAAGCTGCGACGAGCCGCCATACATCAGCAGGGACAGTGCCTGGCTCTGCCAGACGCCGAGTCCCGCGCTCACCGCGAGCGCCCCATAGGACAGGCCGTACGACGCTACCGCTATCCCAATGCCGAGGGCGTCGCGCACGGTCGCGACCATTCCTCTGGTTGCCCCAGGGGTTTCGTTCGGCTCCATCGCTCTCCTCGATCTACTGTCCGGCATCCGACACCCGAACTGCACCCAGCGTCTTCACCCCTACGACGGAAAGTGCTTCATCGAGTCACCTACGTGCTCTATGATGCCAACATGACGTCAACGCAAAGCAACGAGATTACAGATAGGCCGACGCCCGGTACTCTCTAGGGCGGCTGGGAGCAGGCCTATCAGCAGCAAACGGATGGACCGCTCTGGCAGGACGAGGCCATCCGTTTGATCGAGGACGCGGTAACAGAGCTGCAGTCCCGGCAGGCGCGGACCGTGGTGGATCTCGGCTGCGGTGACGGCCGCAACCTCGCGGTTCTCCTCGATGCCGGACTGAACGCGCTGGGCGTCGACATCGCACCCACCGGCCTCGCACACGCTCGCCGAATAGTGCGCCAGCGCGGCTTCCTCCTGCACGCCGACGCCACCCGGGTTCCGCTTATCGACGCCTCGGTCGACGCAGTGTCCTGCTTTGACGTCTTCGGTCAGGTCGCGGACCCGGCCGACCTGGTAGCCGAAGCGCGCCGCCTGCTCCGTGCAGGCGGCCTGTTTATCGCCAACGCCTTCACCATCGAGGACGGCACCTACGGCGAAGGCGTAGCAAATCGCGGAGCACACCTTCGCCTACCGGGACACTTTTTTTCCGATACTACACCGAGGATGAGATGGCGGCACTGTTCACGGACTGGAAAATTCTCGATCTCCGACGGGTCTCACGGGACGACCCGCCGCATGGGGACTTCCGACCCTATCCACACCGGCACGATAACTGGATTGTCTATGCGGCCCCACTGAAAGAAGGCCGGTAGCCCCCGTCAAATTCACTGCCCAGACTTCCGGAAAGATGGGAGCAGAACGCAAATGCCTGGCCAGACTTTAGAGCATTTTGGGTATCTGCTGGATCGATTCGAAACCCTGCTGGGACGCACTCCAATCAAGCCCATTGAGATCTCTGTCCAAGGGCAGCCTCGTCGGATAGATCTAAAGCTGGAAAGCTACAACATCACCGGATCCATCAAGGCGCGCACTGCCTATGGGCTGGTACGGGGCCTGGTGGACGACGGCGTATTGCAAAACCAGATAACTACTCAAGGTAACAGTCCGCCGAGCTGGGACTGCGCCGGCCCGGGCTGAGCGCCGCCGTTGGTGGCTCCATGCCCGGCCCCGCGGGCTGTCAGCAGGTCCTGCACATGGCGATGGCCGGCCCCCAGAGACAGGGGCTGGCTATCGCAGTCCGGCTATCGCGGCGGGCGGTTGACCGCGGCGATGACGGCGTGGATCGAGGCGGTGAGCACGGAGGTGTCCTGCCCAACGCCCCAGCTTTCCGTTCCGTCCTGGCTGATCTGGACGTAGGCCGTCGCGAGACTGGTCCCGGCACGGTCCACAGCATGTTCGCTGTAGGCGACGATTTCCGCCTCGATACCGATTCCGGCGAGCATCGCTGTCAGCGCCGCGAGCGGACCGTTGCCGGTCCCTCTGGCCTGCGTCTCATTGCCGGAGAGTGACAGCTCGGCAACGAACTCGTGTTCACCCGCAGCCACCTCGATGGTCCGCCAGGCGGACAGAACGACCGGCCCGTCATACACCGGAGCCAGGTAGCGAGTCTGGAACATCTCCCACAACTCCTTGGGCGCGAGCTCCCTGCCGTCGCGATCCGCGGTCTGCTGCGCGGCCTGGGCGAAGTCGACCTGCAGGCTCCTGGGAAGTTCCAGGCCGTAGTGCAGGTTCAGCAGGTGGGCGATGCCACCTTTGCCGGACTGGCTGTTCACGCGGATCAGTGCCTCGTAGGTACGCCCGACGTCCGCCGGGTCGATCGGCAGGTACGGAACGGCCCACGGAGCCCGGTCCGTCGGCACCGAGAGCTCGGCGGCGCGGGCCGTGTGATGTGCCAGCCCCTTGCTGATCGCGTCCTGGTGGGTTCCGGAGAAAGCGGTGTAGGCCAGCTCGCCACCGTAGGGATGGCGTGGGTGGACCGGCATCCGGTTGCAATGCTCGACGGTCTCCCGGACAACATCGATGTCCGAGAAGTCGATCATCGGGTTGACGCCCTGGGAGTAAAGGTTGAGGGCAAGGGTGACCAGGTCGACGTTGCCGGTGCGCTCACCGTTTCCAAACAGGCAGCCTTCGACCCGCTGCGCGCCGGCGAGCAACGCCAGCTCCGCGCACGCGACACCGGTGCCGCGGTCGTTGTGCGGGTGGACGGACAGGATCACCGACTCCCGGCGGTCCAGACCGCGGTGCATGTACTCGATCTGGTCCGCGTAGATGTTCGGGGTGGAGATCTCGACCGTCGCTGGCAGATTGTGGATGACCGGTCGTTGCGGACAGGCATCCCACAGTGCGGTCAGAGTGTTACAGATCTCCAGCGCGAAGTCAGGCTCGGTCGCGTTGAAGACCTCGGGGGAGAACTGGAAGCGGACATCCGGGCAGCCCGGAACCTCGGCGAGCCGGGCCATGTGCCCCGCGGCGTCACGTGCCAGCGCCAGCAGGTCCGCACGGTCACGGCCGAGGACAACCTGCCGCCATACCGGTGCCGTCGCGACGAACCCACAGCGGTGCGGTGTCGACACGGCGCATCGGCCAGGTCCGGCTGGATGGGTCGATTCCTGGCAGCTCCACTCGTTCGTGGATGGGCTTGTACCGCTGGTTGGGCATGGAGTTGGGGCGCTGCGGGTTCCACCTCGGCGCGTGTGCCGGCACCGTGCCCTGGGGGCGGATCAGTGTGGGAAAGCTGATCATAGTGGCGAGGGAGGCGGGGGCTGGTGAAGCGTCGGCCTGTGCCGCCGCAGAATGCGCCATGGTCGCGTGATCGGACATGGAGTGGCGGCCTTTCGGGCTCGGTCCTACATGGTCGACCGGCGGCACGACACTCCACCGCGGCGGGGCGCCGGTCGCGTCAGGCTCCGCCGCGGCGGAGAAGAAGCAGCCACACGCCCGGCGTCACGGTAGTAGCATATCCCACACCTCAGCTCCTCCGACAACCTGTGGGATTCGATGGCTCTTGGCGTGTTGCGTCCAACGTCGCTGGTTGACCAGGCGACACGGCGCCTACGTGAACAGATCACCAGCGGCGAGTGGCCCGTCGGTACCCGACTGCCTGGGGAGACCACGCTTGCGGCGACCCTTGGAGTCGGACGCTCCACCGTTCGCGAGGCGCTGCGCGCACTCTCCGGAGCGGGTCTGGTGCAGTCCCGACAGGGAGCCGGCGTGTTCGTCATCGCCATGGAGCCGACACAGGACTGGCGAGAAGTGCTGCGCCGCGCCGCGGTGGCGGACATCTACGAGGTGCGGATGCTCATGGAGGTACAGGCGGTGCGGCTGGCCGCGCAGCGGCGCACCGACCTGGAGATGAACTCCTTGCGAGAAGCTCTCGACCGAAGACGGGAGGCTGCGACCGGCAGCGACGAGGCCTTCGTCGATGCCGACATCGCCCTGCACGTGGCCGTTGTCGCAGCCGCACGCAACCCGGTGCTCGACGGGCTGTTCACGGAGTTCGTTCCCACTCTGCGCCGAGGGCTCATCGAACTGGTTGAGTTGCTGGGTCTCCGCGCCGCCGACGTCAACCACGGCGACGCGGCGCATGCCGCCCTCGTCGACGCCGTGGTTGTCGGAGATGGCGAGCGAGCCAGCGAGATCCTGCGAGCCGAACTCGAGCAGACTCTGGCCCTGCTCCGAGCACCGAGGACGTGAGTAGGCAACCCAGGTCACCGCACTGGCGCTTCTCGCGATCTGTCGCAACTCACCAGACAATCTGACGCACTGTGGCGAGGGTTCAGCGGTTCGGCGCTCACTCCGGGGATCGTGTCCAGCAGGACGACCTTCGGCTCGACAGGGGCGATCACCCGGTCGATCTCGGTTGAGAGCCAGTCGATCGCCTCGTCGAGATCTGTAGACGCGGGTGGGTGTCCCGTCGTAGGCGTAGCCGCCTGCGCCGTGGAACTGCATGCAGGCTCTGGCAGCCGTGGCTGCCAGTTCGGTGGCTATGGTCCGTCGGCCCTACGGGTCGCCCTGGCTGCCGCCGCGGGTCACCATGGACGAAGCCAAAGTTGAGCCAACACGATGCGCATCGATGCGGAGCCTGGCCATGGACGCCGCGTTCGATGCTCTCTTGGACGAGCTGGATCAGCTGTCCCCGCGACGCTGGTAGCCGGCTGGGCGGGACACAGCGTCGAGGTCCTGCTCAAGATCTACGCGAAGTGACTCGATGGCGAGGAGGTCCTTGTGCGCAGCCGCATCGAGGACGCTCTCGGCTGGAAGCCGACAAGCAGGACCGGGACAGCGAACCCGACCGCGCGTAGGCGACCGGCGAACTTCGGCACCACTTCGGCACAGTCTGCCGAAGTTCGCCTGTACCAGCCGGACAGACCGAGGGACCCTCGTGAAGCCAAAAGTGTTGGTATGCCAGGGGTTCTGGCTGGTCACCGGATGGTGCCCCCAACGGGATTCGAACCCGTGCTACCGCCTTGAAAGGGCGACGTCCTGGGCCACTAGACGATGGGGGCGGGCAGTGATCGACGCTTGGGTGGTTCTGAACCCACCTGATGGCCCGGGCCCACCTGACGATCGATCCTGTAAAGCACTGCCAGCATAGGGGACGGCCTGGCCAGCAGACAAACCCACGTACGGATTCGTCGTGCTACCCGCCGCCCAGGGCCGGATGTGGGTCCATCCAGCGGTAGCGGCTGTGGAACAGCGCGCGGATCGGCCGGTCACCGATGCCGACCGTATGGCTGATGGCCGGAGCGACCGAAGCAGCCGGAGCAACGGATCGGGCCGGACCGGCGGGGTTGGCGCCGACGGCGACAGCCGCGAGGTCGAAGGACATCGTGACGTCGTCCGCCCGGTCCAGGGGAGTGTTCGGGTCGTAGAGGCGCAGGGTCACGATGGTGCCGGTCTGCTCGTAGGCGTAGGCGAGCACCTGGTGGTTCAGGCCGAGTTGGAGCGGGTCGGCGGAGTGGACGGTGATGATGCCGAGGGGGGCGAGCCGGCCGGTGTCGAGATCAAGGCGGATCCGCGGCCACTCCCGCGGCAGGCTGCGCGCGGCCCCACCGGGGCGACCCGGCGCACCCGGCTGGCCCGGCAGCGGCCACCGGCGGCTGGCCGGACGTTCGTCGGGGGCCCGCATCAGCCCGTAGTAGCGCAGGACGCCGCGGGGCAGGTCGAAGCTCGCGAACAGGCGGCGGACCAGGTAGGCGTACAGAGGTGAGCCACGACGCGGCGGTTCCACGTCCGGTGGCGGCGCGAGGCCGGCCTCGAACAGATCCCGGACGGCGAAGATCATGCCACCGCAGAGCCCGCGACTGGCATCGCCGACACCGAGGGCGGGCCGCCCGGCCGGCGGACCGGGCAGGACGAAACCGACCTGCCGGGGCAGCGCGAGGGTGAGCAGCGGTTCGGGGGTGAAGCTGTTGGTGAACCGGAACGCCCGGGTGCTCGGCAGGAAGCCGGGCACCGCGGAACGCACCGTAGACCGAGCGGCATCACTCACGACGCCCACCGTTCGAGCACGGCTCCGCCCATCCCTGGATCACCGTGTCTCCCGGTGTCATCGAAGCGCGATGCCTTCCCGGTGATGCCGCGCACCTACCCAGGCCTGGACGCTGCCGGGCGTACGCGGGATGAGACCGACGGACGGTCCTCGAACCGTCCGTCGGTTCCCCAAAAGGTCCACCCTGTGCCCTCCCGGTGCTCAGGTGGTCCTCACACGTGTGACGTCGGCGCGCGGAGAAACACGTCTCGACCTCGGGCGTCCCATCACGCCCAGGCCGATCGTCCGCACTCCGACGCACGGCGCTCAGGCCGCTCGTGGGTGGCGCGGACGGCGTCTCCAACCAGTGCCGTCACACGTCAACGCATGCGTGCTCTAGATATCGCCTCCCAGGCTTGGGACCCCCTTCAGAAGGGCGCGCACCTCGGCCTCCCGGTACCGGCGGTGCCCGCCCAGGGTCCGAATCGACGTGAGCTTGCCTGCCTTCGCCCACCGGGTAACGGTCTTCGGGTCAACCCGAAACATGGTCGCTACCTCGGCCGGAGTCAGCAACGGCTCGGCGTCCGGCGTACGTGTCGTCATTGTGTTGGCCTCCCGTCACAGAGCGTCGCTCCGTCCCATACAGATCGTGCATCCTTCGGGGGCATTTCGGACATGGCACGTCAGGACCATCTGCTGACTAGTCACAGCTCGTCCGAAGCCGACGGCGACTCTGCGTTAACCGAATGCGTCGTTCAGCTTGCAGATTCCCGTGCCTGCAGGGGTCTCCAGCGAACCAGAACGCGCTCGTAGGCCTCCGCCGCAAGATCTGTTCGCCCACGGCGTAACGCACCGACTGCCTCCACGATGTCCTCTACGGAGCTGTCGCGCCTAAGCATGTCGTCGTCGAGCAGGTCAACTAGCCCGTCGTAGTCCAGTTCGACCCTGCTCTGCGGATGGAAGGACCCCAGCCAACGGGCCAGATCGCCGACCCCTTCCACGGTGGGCCCCTCGGAGGAGGCCGCGCGCAGGGTCTCCACCGACTCGACGGCCCGGGCCGCCCGCCGCCGGGCGAGGCTCATCGTGGTCCGGTAGATCATCGACCGTTCGGCGGTGTCCCCGGTGACCAGGGACCGCTCGGCCGGGTCGAACAGCAGGAACCAGGGCGGCGGCACCATCCAGGTGCACGACTGGACGTGGACCTTCAGCGTCGGGCGCCGGGACTTCCAGCGATCGAGCTCCACCTCGGCCGGGTCGGTGATCCGCCGTGGCAGGAACGCCTCCGCGACCCGGTCGGGCAGGACGGACCGGAACTCCAGCGCCGACTGCCACACCCGCAGCTGCGTCGACCAGGGGCAGACGAACATCAGCCCGTCGATCCACTGCACGAACGCCGACTCGTCCGCGACATCCAGGGTCGGCCGGACGGCGGCCAGCAGCGAGACGACGCGCTCGCTGCGGGAACCGGCCCGACGCGAGGGCGGCCCCGCGGCCGCGTAACGCTGCCAGCGACTGCGCTCGGCTGCCGAGAAGGCGGCGAGCGGCTCATACACGCGCAGATACGACGCGGGTGACACGATGGGCACGTCAGCTCCTCGCGACCGAACGCGGCCAACACCACGCATGCCGCCGACCCGCCGGATGCTGCCGGCACCGGGGCGCCGCGGACGACACCCACCCGGATGCCCTGGAACCTGGCATGGCTCGATCCTGGCACGTCAACGGGCAGCCCGTCCGGCCTACCGGAGCCGTAGGGTGCCCGGTGGGCCGACCTGCCTGGCCGACCCCGCCAGGAGGTGCACCATGCCGTCGTTGTTCGACGCCGTCTCCGAGCACGAACAGGTGCTGTTGTGCTCGGATCCGACCAGCGGACTACGCGCGATCATCGCCGTCTACTCGACCGCCCTCGGGCCGGCTCTGGGCGGCACCCGGTTCCATCCCTACGTCGACGACGAACACGCGCTCGCCGACGCGCTCGCCCTGTCCCGCGCGATGGCCTACAAGGCCGCGTGCGCGGGCCTGGACCTCGGCGGCGGCAAGGCCGTCATCATCGGCGACCCGCACCGGGACAAGTCCGAACCGCTGCTGCGCGCCTACGGTCGCCACATCGCCTCACTGGGCGGACGGTACGTCACCGCCTGCGATGTCGGCACCTACGTCAACGACATGGACGTCATCGCCCGGGAGACCCGCTGGGTGGCCGGACGTTCCCCCGAGCACGGCGGCTCCGGCGACTCGGGTGTCCTGACCGCCTTCGGCGTGTTCGAGGGGATGCGCGCCGCCGCCCGCCACCGGTGGGGGACGCCGAGCCTGTCCGGACGGCTGGTCGGCGTCAGCGGAGTGGGCAAGGTCGGTCGGCGTCTGGTCGGGCATCTGCTGGCCGACGGCGCCGCCGTGGTCGCGGCCGACGTCGATCCGGCGGCGCTCGCCCGGCTCACCGCCGAGTTCCCCGCGGCCCGCACCGTCGGGCATCCGGACGCCCTGTTCGACCAGGACCTGGACGTCTACGCTCCGTGCGCCCTCGGGGGGGCGCTGAACGCGACGACCGTCGCCCGGCTGCGCGCGGCGATCGTCTGCGGGGGCGCGAACAACCAGCTCGCCACGCCCGACATCGGTACCGAACTCACGAAGGCCGGTGTGCTCTACGCGCCCGACTTCGTCGTCAACGCCGGCGGGCTGATCCAGGTCGCGGACGAGATCGAGGGGTACTCCCCCGATCGGGCCCGCGCCCGCGCCGCCCGCATCTTCGACACGACCGCCGAGGTGCTGCGGCTCGCGGCGGAGGAGGGGCTCACCACGGTCGAGGCGGCCGAACAGATCGCCGAGCACCGGATGACCCAGGTCGGCCGACTTCGTCGCTTCCTGCTGCCCTGAGCGGCCACCGCCCGGCCATCGACGCGCGGCCCCACACCTTCCCTGTCGAACGGTGGGGGCCGCCCCGCCCCGAACTCCACGGGGCCGCCTCTCGGCATCACCAAAACGTGACTGTGATCACATCCTGGCCGACTGTGACGCACGTCGGCGGCGCCCGCGAGCGGCGGCGATCCCGCGCACAGGCCGCAGGACAGGCAGCTTCACGAAGCGCTTCCGATCGTGGACATCTTGTCCGAGGGCAGGCAAGTGTCGGGTTGGCGTGCCGCGAGGCCTCCGATCCCTGTAGTCTCGGGAAGCACGAGACAGTGAGAGCACCGGGGCGGGTCCCCGTCGTCATGTTCGAGGGGGTCGAGCCATGGGGCGCGGCCGAGCTAAGGCCAAGCAGACGAAAGTCGCCCGCGAGCTCAAGTACAACTCGCCCAATATGGATCTCGACCGATTGAAGGCGGATCTGGGCGCGGGCTCGACGCGCGAGAACAACAGCGACGAGACGTACGTCGACGACGATTACGGCTACGACGCCTATGCAGACGACGAGGACGATCGTCACTCGTCGCGCTGACAGCGTCACGCCGGCAACCGTCCCACCACGGTTGGCTCACCATGGTGCGGTCGCTGATGATGGTGGTCGTCCAGGCTCCGGCCCGGACGACCACTTTCGTGCGGTGCTGTCCTGACCTGACCCAGGTCACGGCGCGGCCCCCGGTCGGTGCTTTGCGCGGGCGTTTTCAGGCCCGCGAGTAGCGCCCTGCCCGGCTGCCAGATGGCGCACCCACATGATGATGTCGCGCGCCTGCCTCACGACGAAAGTCCAGCGTGCGGCGGCCCTGCGCGGACTGGCGTCGGCGTCCTGTAGTCGACGATCTCCCGTGGCCGACGATCTCCCGTAGCCGACGACCTCTTGGGGCCGACGACCTCCTGGGACGGCCGGGTTCCGTGTGCCTGGCTGGTGCCTCAGGTTCGATCGGTGCGCAGCCGGTTCCCGGGATCACTGGATCAAGGTGGCGCCGGGGCCGGGAGAGCGCGGCGAAGCGTGGCCGCCAGACGCGGCCCGCATCGCTGAGTCGTCAGGTGGTGACGGGGTGTACGCCGGCCAGGCGGGCGCCGATCATGGGTTCGGATCTGGTCGCCGAAGCCGAAGCCAGGGCTGTCCCGTCGGGCTCGTGGGGGGCTTCGGTGATGCTGCCGAGGACCCAGGCGGGGACGTCGCGTTCGGCGAGCAGGGCGAGGGCGTCCTCGACAACCGCGGGGGGAAGCACCGCGATCATCCCGACGCCCTGGTTGAAGGTCTGCTCCAGGTCGGCCTGGGCGACGTCGCCGCGCTCGGCGAGCAGGTCGAAGATCGGCGGCACCGACCAGCTCGCGCGGTCGAGGGTGGCGAGCAGACCAGCGGGGATGACCCGGGCGGTGTTCGCGGCGAGGCCGCCGCCGGTGATGTGGGCGAAGGCGTGCACGTCGACAGCGGCGGCGAGGGCGAGGCAGTCCCGGGCGTAGATGCGCGTCGGGATCAGCAAGGCTTCGCCCAGCGTGGCGCCCAGAGTCGGGACGTAGGACCTCAGACCGGCGAGTGCGGCAGCGCTGACTCCGCCGGGGTGGTCAGAATCGACGGGACCGCACAGGATGTGTCGCACGAGCGAGAAGCCGTTGGAGTGGATGCCGGATGAGGCCATCGCGACGACCACGTCCCCGGGCCGGACTCGCTCCTGCCCCAGCACTGCGTCGGCCTCGACGACCCCGACCCCCGTCGCGGCCAGATCGTAGTCGTCGTCACCCATGAGGCCGGGGTGCTCAGCGGTCTCCCCGCCGACCAGCGCCGCCCCGGCCTGCTCGCAGCCGGCGGCGATACCGGCGACGATCTTGGCGATCCGCTCGGGTACCAGGCGGCCACAGGCGATGTAGTCGAGCAGGAACAGCGGCTCGGCGCCGCAGACCACGAGGTCGTCGACGACCATGGCGACCAGGTCGATGCCGACGGTGTCGTGCACGTCCAGGGCCCGGGCGATAGCGATCTTGGTGCCGACGCCGTCGGTGGACGAGGCGAGCAGCGGCTTGCGGTAGCGGCTGGTGTCCAGGGCGAACAGGCCGGCGAAACCGCCGAGCCCGCCGACCACCTCGGGTCGGCTCGCCCGCGCGACCGAGCCGCGCATCAGCTCGACCGCCCGGTCACCGGCGGCGACGTCCACGCCGGCCGTCCGGTAGGAGGTGCGTGTCGGGTTCATACCGGCCTCGCTTCGGCAAGATCCGCGTCGTGACCGTCGGGGGACGGGTCGGCACCGTTCATGCCGAGGGTCACCTCCCGGCGCATCGCCTCGGCGATCAGGTCCGCGGTGGTCTGCGCGGCGCCGCCCGGCTCCAGCCGGTGCTTGCCGAGCTTGTCGGATTCGGCCAGCGGCACCGGGTAGATGCCGTCGAAGCAGGCCCGGCACAGCGTCCGCGCCGGCTGATGGGACGCGGCGACCAGGCCGTCCAGGGAGACGTAGGCGAGCGAGTCGGCGCCGAGCGAGGCGCGGATCTCCTCCACCCCGGCGTCACTGGCGATCAGTTCGGCGCGGGTGGCGAAGTCGATGCCGTAGAAGCAGGGCCAGCGCACCGGCGGCGAGGAGATGCGGATGTGCACCTCGGCCGCACCGGCCTCCTGCAACATCCGGACCAGGGCCCGCTGGGTGTTTCCGCGCACGATCGAGTCGTCGACGACGACGAGCCGGCGGCCCTCGATCACCTCGCGCAGCGGGTTGAGCTTCAGCCGGATGCCCCGCTGGCGGATCGTCTGGGACGGCTGGATGAACGTCCGTCCCACATACGAGTTCTTCACCAGGCCCTCGCCGAACGGGATGCCGGACTGCTCGGCGTAGCCGACGGCGGCGGGCACCCCGGACTGCGGCACCGGGATGACCAGGTCCGCGTCGACCGGTGCCTCCCGGGCCAGCTGACGGCCCACGTCGACCCGGACGGCGTGCACCGAGCGGCCGGAGATGGCGGTGTCGGGACGGGCGAGGTAGACGTACTCGAACAGGCACAGGTGCGGGTCCGCCTCGGCGAACCGGCGCGAACGCACCCCCGTACCGTCAATGATGATCATCTCGCCGGGGTCGACCTCGCGCACGAACGACGCGCCGACGATGTCGAGCGCGGCCGTCTCGCTGGCGACGACCCACGCCCCCTCCGGATGGTCGGCGAGCCGGCCCAGCACGAGGGGATGGATGCCGTGCGCGTCGCGGGCGGCGTACAGGGTCGAGGCGTCGGCGAAGACCAGGGAGAAGGCGCCGGCCAGCCGCGGCAGCACGGCCATCGCCGCATCCGTCAGGGTCGGCCCGGGATGATCGGCGAGCATCGCGGTGATCAGGTCGGAGTCGGTGGTGGCGCGCAGTCGGTCCCGCCCGGCGCCGAGCTCGCTGGCGAGCTGGACGATGTTGGTCAGGTTGCCGTTGTGACCGAGTGCGACCGGGCCGCCGAAGCGAGCGGTGCGGTAGGAGGGCTGCGCGTTCTCCCAGGTGGACGAGCCGGTCGTCGAGTAGCGGGTGTGCCCGACGGCGAGATGGCCACCGGAGAGACTCGCCAGCGACCGCTCGTTGAAGACCTGCGCGACCAGCCCGAGCTCCTTGAACACCACCACGGTGCGACCGTCGCCGACAGCGATGCCGGCCGCCTCCTGACCACGGTGCTGAAGCGCGTACAATCCGTAATATGTGAGGTTCGCTACGTCCTCACCGGGGGCCCAGACGCCGAAGACGCCACAGGCATCCTGAGGGCCGGGGTCATCGGACGGGTCGGGCCACGCCTCATCCTCGAGGTTGGAGCGGGCGGCGACGTCTGACACCAGGACTCCTCGGCTGCTCAGTGACACCGGAGCTGCACCGGAGCTGCTCAGTGACACCGGAGAAAAACGTCCCGGCCACCTCGTCCGGCGGCATGCTCCATCCACGCTAGCAGCGACCACCCACATCGGCCCTAGTGCAGCGCCTCAGTAGTTCCTTTCCGGCGCCTGGTCACGGTGAGTGATGTCAAGCGGCGGCCGGTAGGGCGTT
>NZ_JALKFW010000008.1:0-13480 GCF_023243055.1 Frankia sp. AgPm24
GATCTTCGGGCGAACGTCAGTGGCGGCCACGGCGTGATGCCTCTTCCTAAGTCGACTGCAGAACTGGTCGAGCGTCGGGGGGGGGGGGGGGGGGGCGGGCGGGGGCCGGCCCGCCGCCAGGCCGGGGGATGGCAGGCCGCAGCGGGGATCCCCGAGATGTGGATATCCACCGGTAGGGTACGAGGATGGTCCAGGAGAACGTGGCGGCGCCCGGCGACGCGCCGATCGTGCGGCCCCTGCCCATCAGCGGCTTTCCCGAGTGGTTGCCCGAGGTCCGGGTCATCGAACAGCGCTGGCTCGACACGATCCGGCGGATCTTCGAGAGCTACGGGTTCTGCTCGGTGGAGACACCCTCGGTCGAGGCCCTCGATGTGCTGATGGCCAAGGGGGAGACCTCGCAGGAGGTCTACGCCCTGCGCCGGCTGCAGGCCGACGCCGACGACGACAGTGCCCGGCTCGGTCTGCACTTCGACCTCACCGTGCCGTTCGCCCGGTACGTCGCCGCGCACTTCAACGAGCTCGTCTTTCCGTTCAAGCGCTACCAGACGCAGCGGGTGTGGCGGGGCGAGCGGCCCCAGGAGGGCCGGTTCCGCGAGTTCACCCAGTGCGACATCGACGTCATCAACGTCGACCGGGTGCCGTTGCACTTCGACGCCGAACTGCCGCGGATCGTGCACGAGGTGCTCACCACCCTGGGTGTCCCACCGTGGACCCTCAACATCAACAACCGGAAGGTTCTGCAGGGTTTCTACGAGGGGCTCGGCGTCGCCGACCCGCTCGCGGTGATCCGCATCGTCGACCGGATGGACAAGATCGGCCGGGCCGGGGTCGGTGACCTGCTCGCGACGCGGGCCGGTCTCGCCCCGGACCAGGTCCAGGCCTGCCTGGACCTCGCCGCGATCCGGGTGGCCTCCGACGCCGAGGTGGTCGAGCGGGTTCGGGAACTGCGGGTCAAGTCGGATCTGCTCGACGAAGGCCTGGATGAGCTCGCCGCCGTACTGGCGGACCTGGCCGATCTGCCCGCCGGCAGCGTGGTCGCCGACCTGTCGATCGCCCGCGGCCTCGACTACTACACCGGCACCGTCTACGAGGCGAAGTTCGTGGACTGGCCGGACTTCGGCAGCATCTGCTCCGGTGGGCGCTACGAGAACCTGGCCGGTTCGTTCATCCGCCGCAGCCTGCCCGGCGTCGGCATCTCGATCGGTCTGACCCGTATCTTCGCGAAGCTGCTCGCCGAGGGGCTGCTGACGCTGGGCCCGGCAAGCCCCGCCGACGTGCTCGTCGTCATCCCGTCGGCGGCCCGCCGGGCGGCGGCACTGTCCACCGCGGCGCAGCTGCGCGGGCGCGGCCTGCGGGTGGAGACCTACCACCAGCCCGACAAGCTGGCCAAACAGGTCCGGTACGCGGTGCGCAAGGGCATCGGCCACGTCTGGTTCCCTCCGTTCGACGACGGCCGTGACCATGAGGTCAAGGATCTGACCACCGGCGACCAGACCACCGCCGACCCGACCGGATGGACGCCGCCGAGCGCCTGAACCGATCCGGGCGATCCGGCCGATCTGGCCGGTCGGTCGGCAGGTCGGTCGGCCCGGATGCGCGCGGCGGGGGTGCCGCCGCGCCATCGCGGGAGGGCCGCCCGCCGCCGCGGGCCCGGTGGCCGGGGGGTGACGGGGGCGAAGACCCCCGGCCAGGCCGGGTCTCGCCGCGGGTGCGGGCGATGCGGACACCTGCCGTTTGGGGAGCGGCGAGGCGTCCATCTCCGGTGTACCACGCGTCGCGGGGGGCCCAACCGTCGCGCGTCGATCGCGTGACCGGACGGGTAAGTGGATGCCGACACCGGCCCGCTTGGGCGATTGCTGGCCGGCTCGGCGCATTGCTGGCCCTGATCGACGGATTGCCGGACGCTCGACCGGATGCGGCGGTTCGCGGGGTGACGCCAGCGTCTACCGTTGGGAGGTCCGTGCCCGATCCCGGGTCGCGGGTCGGATGGAGGTGGCAGTGTCGCAGCCGGCAGCCGAACCGGTGCCCGGGTCGGAGTCCAGGGACGGCGCCGTACCAGCGCCGGTCCATCCGCGGGTCCAGGTGATCGCGAGGACGGAGTTCCTCCCACCGTCGGACGTCCCCTGGAGCACCGATGCCGACGGCGGTCAGGCGCTGGCCGAGTTCGCCGGCCGGGCCTGCTACCAGAGCTGGAGCAAGCCGAACCCGGCGACCGCGACGAACGCCGGCTACCTGCGCCACATCCTTGACGTCGGGCACCTGTCGGTCCTGGAACATGGCACCGTCACGCTCTACGTCACCGGGGTGTCCCGCAGCCTCACCCATGAGCTGGTCCGCCACCGGCACTTCTCCTACAGTCAGCTGTCGCAGCGCTATGTCCCCGAGCGGGACGCAGCCGTCGTCGAGCCCGAGGTGGTCGCCGCCGACCCCGCGCTGCACGCGCTGTTCCAGCAGGCCACGGCTGCCTCCCTGGCCGCCTACGGCGAACTGTTGGAAGGCCTGGAGAAGCACTTCGCCGACGTCTCCGCACCGACCTCCAGGCGTAAGCAGGCCCGTCAGGCAGCCCGTTCGGTGCTGCCGAACGCGACCGAGACGCGGATCGTGGTCACCGGCAACTACCGGGCCTGGCGGCACTTCATCGCGATGCGGGCCAGCGAGCACGCCGACGTGGAGATCCGCGGCCTGGCCGTGACGATCCTGCGGGAGCTGCAGGCCGTGGCGCCGAACGTGTTCGCCGACTTCCGCATCTCCACCCTCGACGACGGCACCGAGGTCGCCTCCAGCCCGCTGGTCGGCGAGGGCTGAGCGCCCGCGGCCCGCTCACCGGTCCAGGTTGACCCACAGCGAGGGAACGTGCCGTTCAAGTCAGGTAATGTCCTGACTTGTGGCAGGCGTGCCTGGTGGTGCGAGCGGCGCGGGCGGGCGTCCTGGTCTTGGGCGGCCATGGCGGTGGCGTCGACGCGACGACGCCGCCCACGCCTCGGTGCTCGACCTCACCGACGTCGACGAGGTCACGATGACCCTGCTCGCCCCACCCCCGCGCTACCAGGGGCTGCGGCGCCGGGTCGTCGACCAGTTCACCCTGGTCAGCGCCAACCGCTGCCGGCTGGCCCGGTCGGTCAACTGGGGTCCGCTGGACGAGGTGCTCACCGAGATCGTCCCGGCCACCGGGGCCGGCCGCGTCGACACGTCCGGTCGGCTCCCCGCCGAGGTCAGCGTCCTGGTGCCGGTCTCGACCCTGTCCAAACGCGCCCTGGTGGCCTTCGACCTCGTCGGTCCGGGTGGCACCGACGCCCATCTGATGCCGTACGGCACCTCCGTCGCGGTACAGGGCAACCTGGTCGCGCGGCTCGCCGACGCGGCCGGCGTCCCCCTGGAGATGCCGGCCCGCCGCGTCGTGGACGCGATCTCGCGCTTTCGGCCCGGCCGGCTCTCGGGTAACTATCCGGGCCTGCTTCCCCCCGCCGGTCGGCCGGTGCGTCCGGACGCCCTCGCGGCCTACCTCGCCCTCGAGGCCGACCTCGACGTACCGCGGCCGCGGCTGGCCCGCTGGGGCGAACTCGTCGCCGACACCGAGCGGGTGCTCGCGACCGCGTTGGCCGAGCCGTTCGACGCGCTGAGCAGCGCCGAGACCCTGCTGCTCGCGGTCGGTGAGCTCTGGCGTGACCCGGACGTCCCCGACGGGCTCGATCCGGACGCGATCGAGGGCTATCTCGGCGCGTTCGTCACCTGGGTCGACGCGCTGGTGCTGGCCGGCCCGCCCGCCGAGCCGGTGCTGACCACCGTCGCGGAGTACGGCCGGCGCTGGGAGGCGCTGGCGGCCATCACCGTGGACCCGTACCGACCTTTCCTGATCAAGTCGAGCGAGGAACTGCGGACCGTCCTGGTACGCGGTCGTGCGGTACCCGGTGGGCCTGGTCCCGGTGGGCCTGGTCCCGGTGGGCCTGGTCAGGGTGGGGGCGCTGGCGGGGCCGGGATCGCCCGGTGGTCGGCGCGCTGGCGGGCCGCGCTGCGCCCCGCGGCGCTGATCGATGTCGACTCCGCCGGCACCGGCAGTTACCACGTCAGCATCGGCACCGACGACACGTCCATCGAACTGGACACTCCGGTGATGGTCGACCAGTTCGGCGATCCGGTCGGCCGCACCTACATCGAGGATCTGCAGCGCAACCGGGAGGTCTTCGCCTTCTACACCACCGACGCCCGCCGCCCGCCGCGATCTCGGCTGGTGGTCCGGCTCAGCGTGTCGGCGGACGTCAGCCGGGTGACCGCGGCGGTCGGTCTGCTGATGCTGCTCACCGTCGTGGTGTCGGTGCTGCCGATCGATCTCGCCCCGGACGCGGTCGCTGTGATCACCCTTCCGTCGTCGTTCGCGGCGACGCTGCTGCTCACCCGCGAGCGTTCCAGCCTGGCCGCGTGGGTGCTCGGCCCGGCGAAGACAGCCCTGCTCATGCTGCTGGTCGCCCTGGCCGTGCTGGCCGGTGCGCGGGCCGCCGGGTGGCGCGCCCCGGCGGAGGCCGGCTCGCCCTCGGGGGTGCGGGCGGGGGTGCTGGCGGCCCCGGCCGAGGTGTCGGCGGGGCCGCTCGGAGTGCCGCTGGCATCATCCGGGCCGTGGATGGAGTCCGGATAACCGGTTGCCACCATCCTCGACCGGCTTCGTGGCGGTACTCTGAAGGCCCCCAAGCGGCTGACGGGACGGTGGCGGATGCCGAAGAACTACGGCCCGGGTGTTGCCCTTGGCGCATCACGGGCCGGCGGGCTGCGGTCGCTGGTACGTCTCGGGCGCCGGGAACTGTGGCTGCGGCTGGATCGCAACATGCTGGGTGCTGGCGGGCAGGGAGCCGACCGGGCGACCCGTTCGCCTGGTCGGGCATCCGGAGGGTCCGTGCGCGCCCACTGAACGTGAGATGCGTCGATCGTCCCCGGGGCGCGGCTCGGGGGCTGGTCGGTGTTGCTCGCCTGTGGGCGGCCCGGGCTTCGTGGCTCGCCGCCGGCAGGTGCCCCATGGGCATCCGTTGTGGGCGGATGCGCACCATGGGTGACGCGCCGGTCTGGCCGGGGTGGCCGGCTCGATGGACGATGGACCGGCCATCTGATGCGCGGATCGGTGTGTGCTCGAAGCGTGGACTGGTGGAGACGGTGAATGTGGGTTCGGTGGGCCGTGCGATGTGAGCCGGCCGGAAGAGACGATTGTCGGAGGTGCGCTCTAGCGTGACCGGTATGTCAGTGTTGCCGCCGGCGCCGTTCGGGCGCATGATCACGGCAATGATCACGCCGTTCGGGGTGGATGGTGCCCTGGACGAGGCGGGTGCCGCCGCGCTCGCGACCCACCTGGTCGAGGTGGGCAACGAGGCGCTTGTCGTCAACGGCACCACAGGCGAGTCGCCGACCACGAGCGATGCCGAGAAGGCCCGGCTGATCCGGGTCGTCGCGGAGGCGGTCGGCGGGCGAGCCCGGGTGGTCGCCGGGGTCGGCACCAACGACACCGCGCACTCCGTCGAACTCGCCCGCGCCGCCGCGGCGGCCGGTGCTGACGGGCTGCTCGTGGTGGCGCCCTACTACAGTCGGCCACCGCAGGCGGGCCTGCTGCGCCACTTCACCCTCGTCGCCGACGCGACCGACCTGCCCGTCATGATCTATGACATCCCGGTCCGGACGGGGGTGCCGGTCGAATCCGAGACGCTGCTGCGTCTGGCCGAGCATCCACGCATCGTCGCCGTCAAGGACGCCAAGGACGACCTGGCCGCCTCCTCCCGAGTGCTGGCCCGTAGCGACCTGGCCTATTACGCCGGCACCGACGCGCTCACCCTGCCGCTGCTGTCGATCGGCGGCTGCGGAGTGATCAGCGTCGTGTCACATGTGGCGACCCGCGCCATCCGTACCATGATCGAGTCCTTCGCCGCGGGTGATGCCACCCGGGCCCGGGCACTGCACGAGGCACTACTGCCCGCTTTCGAGGGCATCTTCCGCAGCCAGGGGGTGATCCTCGCGAAGGCGGCGCTGGCGGCCGCGGGCCTGCCCGCTGGGCCGGTCCGCCCGCCCCTGGTCGACGCGACGCCCGCCGAGATCACCCAGTTGCGTGTCGACCTCGCTGCCGTGCCCGGCCTGGATGTCACCCTCGCGCCCGAATCAGCCCACGGCCATCGATATGCCGTCGTCGCAGCGGGAGAGTCCGCATGAGCCATCCGCACCCTGAGTACGGACCCCCGCCGGCGTTGCGCGCCGACGGTCTGCGCATCATCCCGCTCGGCGGGGTGGGCGAGATCGGTCGCAACATGACGGTCTTCGAACACGCCGGCCGGCTGTTGATCGTCGACTGCGGTGTCCTGTTCCCCGAGGACTTCCAGCCCGGCGTCGACCTGATCCTGCCGGACTTCACCGCCATTCGGGACCGTCTCAACGACATCGACGCGCTGATCCTCACCCACGCGCACGAGGACCACATCGGCGCCGTCCCCTACCTGTTGCGTGAACGTCGCGACATTCCGATCATCGGCACCCGGCTCACCCTGGCGCTGCTGACGGCCAAGCTCGCCGAGCACCGGATCAAGGCGGTCACGCAGGAGATCCGGGAGGAGGAGCGGCACAACTACGGCCCGTTCGAGTGCGAGTTCTTCGCGGTCAACCACTCGATTCCGGACGCCGTCGCCGTGGCCATCCGCACCGACGCCGGCCTCGTGCTGCACACCGGCGACTTCAAGATGGACCAGATGCCCCTGGACGGGCGTCTGACCGACCTCGGCGGTTTCGCCCGGCTCGGCCGCGAAGGTGTCGACCTGCTGCTGTCCGACTCGACGAACGCAGAGGTCCCAGGGTTCGTCACCTCGGAGCGGGAGATCGCCCCCGTGCTCGACGGGGTGTTCCGGGACGCGACCAGGCGGATCATCGTCGCCTGCTTCTCCAGCCACGTGCACCGGGTGCAGCAGGTACTCGAGGCCGCCGAGGCGCATGGCCGTTCGGTGTGCTTCGTCGGGCGCTCGATGCTGCGCAACATGGGTGTCGCCCGTGACCTGGGGCTGCTGCGGGTGCCACCGGGTCTCGTCGTCGACCTGCGTGACCTCGATTCGCTGCCCGACCGCAACATCTGCCTGGTCTCCACCGGTTCGCAGGGTGAGCCGCTGTCGGCACTGTCGCGGATGGCCAACCGGGACCACCAGATCCGGATCGAGACCGGTGAC
The DNA here is from genome assembly GCF_023243055.1 of Frankia sp. AgPm24. Classification (NCBI taxonomy): domain Bacteria; kingdom Bacillati; phylum Actinomycetota; class Actinomycetes; order Frankiales; family Frankiaceae; genus Frankia; species Frankia sp. AgPm24. Next base: position 7,179 of record NZ_JALKFW010000008.1, read on the forward strand.
ACGGTCGTGCTCGCCTCCAGCCTCATCCCCGGCAACGAGAACGCCGTCTTCCGGGTCATCAACGGGCTCACCCGCCACGGTGCGCGGGTCATCCACAAGGGTGTCGCCAAGGTCCACACCTCGGGCCACGCGCCGGCCGGTGAACTGCTGTACGTGCTGAACGCGACCAGGCCGTCCAACGTCATGCCCGTGCACGGCGAGTGGCGTCACCTGCGCGCGCACGCCAAGCTCGCCGAGGCCACCGGCGTGCCCGCCGACCACGTCGTGCTTGCCGAGGACGGCATGGTCATCGACCTGCTCGACGGTCGGGCCCGGATCACCGGGGTGGTCCCCTGCGGTTATGTCTACGTCGACGGCGCCGCCGTCGGCGATGTCGGGGAGCCGAGCCTGAAGGACCGGCGCATCCTCGGCGAGGAGGGCTTCATCACGATCACCGTCGTGGTGGACGCCGCGGCCGGCAAGGTCGTCGTCGGGCCGGACATGTCGGCCCGCGGGTTCACCGATTCGCGTAGCACCTTCGACCCGGTGGCGAAACTCGTCGCCGACGCCCTCGCCGACGCGATGCGCACCGGTATGAACGACACCGCCGCGCTGCAGCAACTCGTGCGGCGGACCGTTGGCCGTTGGGTGAACGAGAACTACCGTCGCCGCCCCATGATCCTTCCGGTGGTGCTGGAGGTCTGAGCGGCGCGTGCCGCCGCACGCGCCGCGGCACGCCCGGTTCGTCGGGGTTGCAGTGACTAGGCCTCCTTCCTGTGTACCGTTTCGACGGTGGCCACACGGACTAGTGGCGCGCGGGCGCGTGCGCAGACGGGGACGGCCACGCCCCGACCTGGGGGCGGCGGACGTCAGGGCGGCAAGGCTCGCCCGCCAGCACGACCGGCGGCCCGGCCAGCCCGGCCGCCGCTGTCGTTGCTGATCGGGCAGGTTGTCGTACGCACCTGCTACCGCTCATGGATGTCGGTGGCGACGCTGCTCGGCACGGTCCTGAGGCACACCGGGCGCAATGCGCGTGATCTGCGCATCGACCCGGCCCACCGGCGGGACGGGCTGGGTCTGGCCGCCTTCGGCGGTGCGATCCTCGCCGTCGCCGCGGTGTGGTTCGCCGCCGGCGGGCCGGTCGGCGACTTCGTGGCCGGCACGCTTGAGCTGTTCGTCGGCGCCGGTGCCTGGATGCTGCCCCTGTTCGGTCTGGGCGCCGCCTGGCGGTTGGTCCGCTCGCCGACCGACCCCGACAGCCGCGGCCGTGTGGTGATCGGCTGGTCGGCGTTCGCGGTCGGCGCGCTCGGCGTGGTGCACATCGCTCGTGGCCTGCCGGATCTCGGCGACGGGCTGAGCCGGGTGCGGGGTGCCGGCGGCCTCGTCGGTCTGATCGGCGGGCTGCCCCTGGCCAGCGCCGTGACCCCCATGATCGCCGTCCCGCTGCTGGTACTGCTCGCACTGTTCGGCGTCCTGGTGATCACCGCGACCCCGATTCGTCAGGTCCCGGAACGCCTGATCGCCCTCGTCGACCGGCTCACCGCCGGTGTCCGCGAGCCGCGCGCCGGTCAGGACCCCGAGCCCGAGGCCGACTACGACGAGGAGTTCCACGCCGCCCCCGCCGCTGCGGCTGTCTCCGCACCCGTCGAGGTGTACGACGTCGAGGCCGACCGGCCAGCCGGTCGCCGTGGCTCCCGGCGCCGTCAGCCAGCCCCCGACCCGGTGGCCGCCGCGTCCGCGGACGTCGGCCTGGATCTGTTCGGCGAGGTCGCCGGCCCCGAGGCCGACACCGGCTACGCCACACCGGAACCCGCCCAGCCCGCCGCGGCCGCCCCGGTGCCCAGCCCGCGTCGGCGGGAGCGGGCCGCGAAGGCGACCGCGGGTGCCGCCGACACGGCGACCGGCCTGCCTGCCGCCGCCGAACAGATCGAGTTCCTGGTGCCACCGGGCGAGGGCGACTACATGCTGCCGTCCCCGACGTTGCTGCGGTCCGGGACACCGCCGAAGGTCCGTTCCGCGGCGACCGACACGGTGATCGCCTCGCTGACCGACGTGTTCGCCCAGTTCAAGGTCGACGCCCGGGTCACCGGCTTCACTCGCGGCCCGACAGTGACCCGTTACGAGGTCGAACTCGGCGCGGCGGTGAAGGTCGAACGCATCACCCAGCTGGGAAAGAACATCGCCTATGCCGTGAAGAGCCCGGATGTGCGGATCATCAGCCCGATCCCGGGCAAGAGCGCCGTCGGCGTCGAGATCCCGAACACCGACCGGGAGCTGGTGTCCCTCGGAGACGTGCTGCGCAGCGGTGAGGCGCTTGGCAACTCCCATCCGCTGGTCGTGGGCCTTGGCAAGGACATCGAGGGCGGCTATGTCCTGGCGAACCTCGCGAAGATGCCGCACATCCTCATCGCGGGCGCGACCGGCGCGGGCAAGTCGACCTGCATCAACACGCTGATCACGTCGGTGCTGGCCCGGGCGACCCCCGATCAGGTCCGGATGGTGCTGGTCGACCCCAAGCGCGTGGAGCTCACCAGCTACCAGGGCATCCCGCACCTGATCACCCCGATCATCACGAGCCCGAAGAAGGCCGCGGACGCGCTGCAGTGGGTCGTGAAGGAGATGGAGAACCGCTACGAGGACCTCGCCGCCTGCGGAGTACGTCATGTCGATGACTTCAACCGCAAGGTGCGCTCCGGCGAGATCGTCGCCCCGCCAGGTTCCGAGCGGGTGTACACCCCGTACCCGTACATCCTGACCATCGTCGACGAGCTGGCCGACCTGATGATGGTCGCCCCGCGCGACGTCGAGGACGCCATCTGCCGAATCACGGCGATGGCCCGCGCCGTCGGCATCCACCTGGTCCTCGCCACGCAGCGTCCCTCGGTGGACGTCGTCACCGGTCTGATCAAGGCGAACGTCCCGTCCCGCCTGGCCTTCGCGACCGCCTCCCTCGCCGACAGCCGCACCATCCTCGACCAGGCCGGCGCCGAGAAGCTCGTCGGCCTCGGCGACGCCCTGTTCCTGCCGATGGGCGCCGGTAAGCCGGCGCGCATCCAGGGCGCCTTCGTCTCCGAGGACGAGATCGCCGCCATCGTCGACCACACCAAGGAACAGGCCCCGCCCGCGTTCAGGGTGGACGTGTTCGATCCGGGCAGCGAGCCGAAGAAGGACATCGACGAGGAGATCGGCGATGACCTGGCCCTGTTCCTGCAGGCCGTGGAGCTCGTCGTCAGCACCCAGTTCGGCTCGACGTCGATGCTGCAGCGCAAACTGCGGGTCGGCTTCGCCAAGGCCGGCCGCCTGATGGACCTGATGGAAAGCCGCGGCATCGTCGGCGCCAGCGAGGGCTCCAAGGCCCGCGACGTGCTGGTCATGCCCGACGAACTGGAAGGCCTGCTCACCACCCTGCGAGCCGGCTGACTGGGGGAGCACGCCCGGGTGAGTCCGCTTTCAGCGCCGGGTCGGGAACCGTACACTCGCACCCGGGTGCCTCCACTGTAGTAGGCAGCAAACGGACGGTGCGGAGGTCGCGTCATGCAGTCCGTGGACGATCCGCAGCCGGCCAGCGCCGGCTCGCAGCTCGCCGCGGCCCGCCGCGAACGTGGCCTGACAGTCGACGAGGTCAGCGAGCGCACGCGGGTCCGGGTCACGTTGATCGAAGAGATCGAGCGAGACGACTACGCGCACTGCGGCGGCACGGTGTACGCCCGTGGTCACCTCCGCAGCATCGCGACGACTCTGGGTCTTGAGCCCGGCCCAGTACTGGCCGCCTACGACGCAACCCATGAGTCGGTGGCCGGCCCGGTTCTCGTCGTCCCCCCGGGTGAGTTCGATCCGCTGCGCGGATCCTCCCGTGGCGGCGGCCGTACCTTCCGCTGGGGCACCGCCATGGTTGTTTCTCTGCTGGCAGTGTGCCTGGTCGCCATCGTCATCCTCCTGTTGCCCGGTGGCGATTCGTCTGATTCGTCTGACTCTGCGCGCCAAGGTCAGCCGAGCACCCCAGCGAGCGAGCCCGCGGCCCCGCCGCCGTCGGCCAGTGCTCCGCCACCCACCACTTCCGCTCCCGCCGGGGTGAATCTCGTGCTGACCACTCCAGAAGCCCAGAGCTGGCTGGAGGTTCGCGACGATCAGAGTCACATTCTTCTCTCGCAGCTACTCCAGTCCGGAGATTCCCGCACAATCACCGCTCCCGGCGCACTGCGCATTCGGATGGGCAATGCCGGCGCTGTCGCCCTGTCCTGCAACGGCCGGGCACTCGGTTCTTCCGGCGGTGAGGGCCAGGTGGTCACGATCACCGTTAGCGCGGCGGACTCCGGCGGCTGCGAGGTGGACGGCGGCGGCGGTGGCTCGGCCGCGCTCGTCACCGCACCGTCGGCCAGCGTCAACTGACCTGCCAGCTGCGCTACGCCGTCAGCCCATATTGTTCTCCTTCGTCGAGGATGGCCGCGTCAAGGGTCGGGACGAGGACGGGCTGAGAGCCGGAATCGCGATTCGCGGGCGGCGTGCCGAGAAGAACCCGGCCATCGGAAGCATGAACGGTAACCGTGCCGTCGTGGTCACGGCGAAGCGCAAGATTCTGGTCGTGGATGGCGCGGTGATGCGTGCCGCAGACGAGCAACAGCCTTTCGATGTTCGTCTCACCGCCGTCAGCATGCCATTCATCCAGATGATGGATCTGCAGCCAACGCGTGTGCTCGCAGGAGGGAAACCGACAGACGCCCTCGTCGCGGAGATACACGGCGTCACGAACTCTGCTGGTGGGTAGCCGGCTGCGCCGGCCCAGACGCAACGGGTTGTTCTCACGGTCGGTCAGCAACGCACGGATCATGCCGTCGCAGCCAAGCCGGCTGACCATGCCAGCCGGCAGCCCGACGGTCCAGCCGCCGACGGAAACGAGACCAGGGGGAATCCGATCTCGCCGCCCTCGTGACGCCTGCGTCCTGCGTTCGGACTGCTCGCTGTTGCTGCGGTTCCGCGGAACACCCTGACCGGCAACGTCGGCCTTATCGCGCGCGGCCTCGGACGCCGTCTCGTCGGCGTGGGCGCTGCCCTCGTCCTCATCCGCTCCGGGAGCGGTGACGTGGACGTTGAACGTGTGTGGCGAGTTCTGGAGCTTCGGCGCCTGATGATGCAGGAATGCCTCGGCGAGCGCGATGAGGGCATCCGCGTCGCGGCTCTGGCCACGGGGTGCATGGGCAACCTCGCCATCTCCGGGCGCGCCGTTCGAAGCGGGGTCGTTTCGCCCGGCCTCGAGACTCGATCGCGCCGCATCGAGGGCGGCGAGCAGAATCGCCGCGTCGTCCGGCGGCAAGGTCGCGACCAGCCGCACCGAGCCGTCGCTGTTCGTTCGTATCGCCACGGAGCGAGCGGCGCGCAGCTTCGCGGGATCGGCGTTCTGTTGCCGGCGGCGGCTGACACGCTGTTCCAACTGGCCTGCCGTCAGGCTCCGGGCGAGCTCAAGCCACTCCGCTTCGTTCTCGGAACGTGCGACTCGCGTGATGGCACGGACCTTTGAATAGGACAGCTCGCCACAGGCCAGGGCGGCCCGGATGGCGGGAAGCCTCGCCATCGCATGGGCGGTGGCGAGCTGCTCGCGCGCGGTACGCAGCTCCAGCCCACAGCGCAGAGCCAGCCAGTGGGCACATGAGGAGATTCCCGCGCCGGACCAGCCCTGCCTGCGGTCGAAGGCGGCGATGGTCAGGAGCCACGTGCAGCTGGCGGCCGCCAGGCGCGTCGACCAACGGCAGATCGTCTCCTCCAGCACCTTCAGCGGAACCTGTTCCGCGTCGAAGTCGGCTGGGGCGGGGGAGGGCAGAGGCGAACTCGGACGGGATGAAGATGCTGCTGTCATGGTCATCACCGGTTCAGGGGTGAGGAGCGTGTGAGGTGCTGACGAGAACCACTCTCCCACAGTCGAGCCGCTTTTTCGACCGTGTGAGCGAATATTATCGAACGTGTCTTCGATTTCGGGGGGCTGGTCGGTTGTGGACGCATTCGAGGATCCATGCCCGCAAGCTGGGCAGATGTGGTTGGGCATCGCGGCCTTGACATCCGCAGTCGCACGTGGCGTCATGTATTCGAACGTAAGAGCGATCGAGGGGGTGGGGCTGTCCGGCCGGGCCGGGCGGGGCTCACTGCCGGATCGACCGGTGCACGACGTGGCAGGTCCGACCCCCGGTGCCAGGTGCGGGGTGCGCGCCCGCGGGCCCCCGGGGGGGGGGGGCGGGGGCCCCCCCCCCCCCCCCCCCGAGGCTGGCCGCGACGCCGGCCAGCAGCCAGCCCAGGCCCTCGTCGAAACTCTGCTCCGCCTGGTAGCCGAGCGC
>NZ_JALKFW010000009.1:0-12681 GCF_023243055.1 Frankia sp. AgPm24
TACGACCCGCCACTGCAACTCACCAAGCGCCTGGCCACCCGCGACGTCGAGATCGGCGGCGAGCGGATTCCGGCCGGGGCCCCGGGGCGGCGCTGGCGCGGCGCGACGGGGGGGGGCCCGCCCCGGCCCGGAGCGGGGGACCGCCAGGAGGCGGTCCGATCAGTGGTCGGGTCGGTGGGTCGGGTCGGTGGGTCAGGTGGTCTGGGCGGTGGTCGCACCGGTGGCCGAGGTGGACGCGGCCGTCTTCGGGGCGGTGAGGTCGTAGAGGGTGACCCCGCCGACCGTCCTGGCGGTGAAGTTCGCCTCGATCCAGCTCGCGATGCTGCTGGAGGCGCTGCTGCCGCCCATGGACTGGCCGAAGCCGCCGCCGCCGATGAAGTAATGGATCCTCTTGTCGCTGACGTACTTCTGGAACTCGGCGAGGGTGGGCGACGGGTCGCTGCCGTTGAAGCCACCGATCGGCATCACCGGCTTTTGCGTGGCCAGCTGATAGCCGGCGGCGCTGTTCGAACCGACCGCCGCGGCGACCCAGGTGTACTGGTCAGCGTTCTGCTTGAACAGGTTGACGATCTCCTGGCTCGGCTTGGCCGCGTCCAGCAGACCGCCCATGCCACCCCGACCGCCAGCGGCGCCCGGACCCGTCGCCGTACCGCCAGTAGCACCCTGACCAGCCGTGCCGCCGGTGCCCGTGCCGCCCTGGCCCGGCGCGGTGGCGCCGTTCTGGCCGGGAAGCGCGCCCACGCCGCCGGGGCCTCCAGCGGCACCTGGGGCGCCGGGGAAGCCCTGAGCTCCGGCGCCGCGCTGGCCGAACCGTCCGAACTGGCCGTTGCCGTTGCCGTTACGACGACCCATCCCGCCGGGACCGCCGCCGAAACCGGCGCCGGCCGGACCGGCCGAGGGGATCGAACCGGTGTGCGGGGCGCCGGCGGTGGCGATCGTGTACGCGCCGGGGCCGAGCAGACCGGTGACCAGCGTCAGGATGGCGACGCCGAGCGCGGCCCGGCGCGGCAACCGGACGCAGGCGAGGAGACCGAGCGCGGCGATGACGCCGGTGACCAGCACCGTGTAGCGAATCCACGGATTCCAGTCGGGGGTGCGGTCGAGCAGGTGGAACGTCCACCAGGTGGTCACACCGATCGCGGCGGCACCGGCGACCGCGGCGGCAGGATGGTGGCGCTGGCGCCAGATCAGCACCGCCCCCATGCCGACCACGGCGCCGATCGCCGGCGCGAGCGCGACGGTGTAGTACGGATGGAAGATGCCCTGCATCTGGCTGAAGATGATGCCGGTGACCAGCAGCCAGCCGCCCCACAGGACGAGCGCGGCGCGCAGCCGGTCCGTCCGCGGCGCCCGCCGGGTGATCCACAGGCCCGCGCCCAGCAGGATCAGCGAGGCCGGCAGCAGCCAGGAGATCTGGCCACCGACCTCGTCGCCGAACATCCGCAGCCAGCCGGTCTGACCCCACATCCCGCCACCGCCAGGCCCGCCACCGCCACCGGGACCGCCCCCACCACCGGGGAAGGTGAACGCGCCGCCGGTACCGGTACCCGTGCCCGGTGCGGCGCCGGCCGCCCCGTTCTGCAACGCGCCCCCCGCGGCCGTCCCGGCGGCCCGGCGAGCACCACCACCACCACCACCACCGACGCTGCCGGTCTCGTTACCGGTGAGGCGTCCCAGCCCGTTGTAGCCCAGGGTGAGTTCCCACAGACTGTTCTTCTGGGAGCCACCGATGTACGGCCGGGACGACGCCGGAACCAGCTCGACGATCGCGATGAACAGTCCGGACGGAATCAGCAGCCCGAGCCCACCGGCCAGGGTCTGCCGGACCCGCCGCCAGAACCCGGTCGGCGCGAACGCCAGATAGACCAGCGCGAACACCGGCACCACGACCAGCGCCTGCAACAGCTTCGTCAGGAAGGCGAAGCTGACCAGCACACCGGCCAGCACCATCCACTTCGTACTGGCCTGTTCGACGGCCCGAAGCGTCGCGTACGCACCGCCGATCAGCAGCAGCACGAGCAGCGCGTCCGGATTGTTGAACTTGAACATCACCGCGGCGATCGGTGTGAGCGCCAGCACCAGCCCGGAGATGAGCCCGGCCACCGGACCCGCGTACCGGCGCACCGACCTGTAGAGCAGCCCGACGGACGCCACACCCATCAGCGCCTCGGGAACAAGAATGCTCCACGAGTTCAGCCCGAAGATCCGCACCGAGAGCGCCATGATCCACAGGGACGCCGGCGGCTTGTCGACGGTGATGGAGTTCCCGGCATCCGAGGACCCGTAGAAGAACGCCTTCCAGCTCACCGACCCGGCCTGCACCGCCGCCGAGTAGAAGGCGTTCGCCCAGCCGGACGCGCCGAGATCCCACAGGTACAGCACCGCCGTGCCGATCAGCAGCACCGCCAGCGCGGGTCGCACCCAGCGCGGATCGGGTGCGTTCTCCGGTACCGCCCCGACGTCGGGCTGCCCCGCCTCACCGGAGCCGGCTCCGACCTCGGTCGGCGCGTCGGATCCGTCGGATGCGTCAGATGCGTCATGGTCGGGTGTTCCGGCCGGGCCTGTCCTGGTCCACGGCAACCTGCGACGGTGCCCGTGGGCACGCCGATCCCGCGCTTCGGGGATCGGGTCGGTGAGAGTCGACGACATGGGAATCACCCTGCGCCGCGGACCTTTCGGCTCCTTGTGCTCCACCTGTGACCAACCTGTGAGCCCTGCCCCCGGGTAGCCCCGGCCCCGACCCCCGGGTGGTCCCGGTCCCGACACCTGTCTCCGGTCGCGGTTACCTGGTGTGACGGATCTGCCGGGGGTCACGGGTATGCAGGGTGCACACGGGTCGTCGTGGGGGTATTCGTGTCCGTTTTGCCCCCCACGGCGACCCGCGTGGGCGGATCTTGCCTTGGGGCTGCCAGCAGGCTGTGATGACGGCCCGAGCTGGTTGCCGTGGGTGAGGGTGGGGGGTGTTCCGGTTGCGGAGAGTGGGCGGGCTGTCGGGGTCTGTTCGTGGATGAGGGGCTGGCGTGGCCAGGGAACGCTGGGGTGGTCAGGGAGCGCGGGCGTGGTCAGGGAACGCGGGCGTGGTCAGGGAGCGGTGTGCGGTCGCGGGGCACGGTGAGATTCGGCCGGGCGACCAGGGATCGGGCGGCGGCGCGCGGTGTCCGCGGCGGTTATGGGCGGGGCGACGGTGTGTGCCCGAGCGCCGGGGCGGCGAGGAAACCACCGGTGGGGGCGTCAATGGGCAGGTGATCCCCCCGGGCACGGCCGACGGCGCCGCGCATGGGATCCCCGACGGCACCGCCGCCAGGAGCCCCGACCGCACCGTTGCCGGGAGCGCCCATGGCGCCGTCAGCGGGAACGCCGAACGCCTCGCCGAGGGCGGAGCCGTCCGAGATGGGAAGGGAGCCGTCCGAGATGGGAAGGGAGCCGTCCGAGATGGGAAGGGAGGCATCCGAGGACGCGCGGGGGAGGCGGACGACGAAGGCGGTGCGGCCGGGGACACTGCTGGCCTCGACACGGCCGTGATGGGCCTCGATGACGGCGGCGACGATCGCGAGACCGAGGCCGGTGCTGCCGGCGGCGCGGGAACGGGAGCTGTCGCCGCGGGCGAAGCGTTCGAAGATCTGGGGGAGGAGTTCGGCAGCGATGCCGGGGCCGTTGTCGACGACGGCGATGATGGCGTCGGTGGCCGTGGCGGACAGGCTCGCGGTCACCAGGGTGCCGGGCGGGGTGTGGGTGCGGGCGTTGGCCAGCAGGTTCGCGAGGACCTGGTGCAGGCGCGCGGCGTCGCCGGTGACGGAGACGGGCTCCTCGGGCAGGTCCAGGCTGAACCGGTGGTCGGGCGCGGCGACATGGGCGTCACTGACCGCGTGGACGACGAGGTCGGAAAGGTCGACCGACTCGTGCTCCAACGGCCGGCCCGAGTCGATCCGGGCGAGCAACAGCAGGTCCGAGACCAGGGAGGTCATCCGGGCGCTTTCCGATTCGACCCGGCTCATCGCGTAGGTGACGTCCGGCGGGACCGGTTCGCGGGTGCGTCGGGTGAGCTCCGCGTAGCCGCTGATCGCGGCCAGCGGGGTGCGCAGTTCGTGGCTCACATCGGCGAGGAACTGCCGCATCCGCGTCTCGCTGGCATGCCGGACGGCGAGCGCGTTACCGATATGACCGAGCATCTGGTTGAGCGCCGCGCCGACCTGCCCGACCTCGGTGCGCGGGTCGGTGTCGACCTCGGCCACCCGCACGGACAGCGCGACCTCGCCGCGTTCCAGCGGCAGCTCCGCCACCCGGGACGCGGTGGCCGCCACCCGGCGCAACGGCCGCAGCGTCACCCGGATGATGATCGTCCCGGCGATCGCGGTGGCCGCGACCCCGACCAGGGCGACCACCCCACCGATCACCGTCATCTTGGTCAACGTGGCGTTGACCTGCGCCATCGGCAGGGCGGTGACCACGGTCGTACCGTTCGCCCGCGTGGTGCTGATGATGCGGTACTCATCGCCACCGATGGTGCGGGTGTACGCGTTTCCGTCGCGGGGGACCGCGGCGATCGTTACCGCCTCCCCGTCAGTGACCGACTGCAGGGCGTTCGTGGACGAGTCGTAGGTCGCCCCGTAGAGGGTGCTGCCGTCGATCACCGCCGCGAGCGTGCCCGGATCCACCGGCCCGCGGAAGAACCCGTTCACCAGAGCCGTGCCGTCCAGCTCGTCCAGCGCGTTCTGCGCCGCCGTGGTCGTCGTGGTCACGGATGTGGTGGTACCGCTGCCCGAACCCGTCGCACCGCCCGTGCCTCTGTCCGAGTCCGAGCTGTCACCTGAGCCCGTGCCGCTGCCGGACCCCGTGCCGTAGCCGCTTCCGTAGCCACCGCCGTAACCGCTTCCGGGCAGCAGACCGGCCCCGGCAGGGGGCAGACCGGGGATGCCATCGCGGCCCCACCGGCGGCTGGTGTCCACGAGCTGATGGTCAAGCTGGTTGATCAGGACACCGCGCAGAGCCACCGCCGTGACGAACACGATCGCCATGGACGCGGTCGCCAGCAGCACCATGAGCAGGGCGATCAGCCGGGCACGCAGGGACCAGCGGGCCGGTGAGACCTTCCGCCCATGCCCCGGCTCGCCGCCGCGAGCAGCCCTGCCGCGGCGCGCACCGGAACGTCGCCCCGGCCTGGGGACCGGACCCGAGGCGCCACCGGGCAGCTCCGCGACAGCCATGCAGATCAACCCCGTCAGCCCCGACGGCCCAGGCCGCCACCAGCCGACGCCGACGCCGACACCGCCGCCGCCGCCGACACCGCCGAGGTGCCAGCCCCGGGTGGACCAGGCGCACCCTGGGCCTGATCGGCCGGACGCAGGACGTAGCCGGCACCGCGCATCGTGTGGATCATCGGCGGACGTCCGGCGTCGATCTTCTTACGCAGGTAGGAGACGTACAGTTCGACCACATTGGCCTGACCGCCGAAGTCGTAGTTCCACACCCGATCGAGGATCTGCGCCTTGCTCAGTACCCGACGTGGGTTGCGCATGAAGAAGCGGAGCAGCTCGAACTCGGTGGCGGTCAGGTGGACGGGCACCCCTCCACGCTCCACCTCGCGGCTCTCCTCGTCCATGGTGAGGTCGCCGACGACCAGCCGGGCACCCTGCGCGGCCTCGGTGTTGCGCGCCGCCCGCCGCATCAGCCCCCGCAACCGCGCGACCAGTTCCTCAAGGCTGAACGGCTTCGTGACGTAGTCGTCGCCACCCGCGGTCAGCCCCGCGACCCGATCCTCGACGGCATCGCGAGCGGTGAGGAACAGGACGGGCACGTCCGGACTCTCCGCCCGTAGCCGCCGCAGCACCTCCAGCCCGTCCATGTCCGGCAGCATGATGTCGAGCACGACCGCGTCGGGCCGGAACTCGCGTGCCAGTCGCAGGGCGGTCCGCCCGTCCCCAGCGCTGCGCACTTCCCAGCCCTCATAGCGCAGCGCCATCGACAGCAGCTCCGCCAGTGTCGTCTCGTCGTCCACCACGAGTACCCGCACCGGTTGCATGAGGACAGCCTCTCCCAGATCCCTAGCCGTCAGCTGAGTCCTCGCTGTGAACTTCCTGTGAGCGCCCCACGCGGTGGACGGCAGTGGACGGGACCGCGACGGGCACCGACGCCACGATGACGTTCTCCGCCGCGGGTGCGGCGGACCGCGCCCGCGGCGCCGGGCAGCTGTCCGGCGGGCAGCCGTGAGCTACCCGCACGGTGTCGTCGTCGAGACGCAGAATGACGGCGATCACGCAGCCCTCCGCGACCTCGAGCTCGAGCGCGTGGCAGCGGAGGCCGGAGAGCTGGGCGCCGCTGGTACTCCGGTGAACGATGAGGGGCGGGTGGTCGCCAGAGCGGGTGAACGTGCGACTTGAGGGGGCCTGGCGGAGCCCGAGCCGCCACGCCAGCCAGGGATGCACGACGACGATGGCGCCGCGCAGGACATCCTGAGTGACGGGAAGCCGTATGCCCAGAAGATCGCCTTCGATGACCATCGAATCCGGCCGGACCGGTTCCTGTCTCTCGACGGGACGGGCGCCGCGGGAGACCAGGTCGACGAGACCTTTGGAGGTCTCGCCCAGCTGGTCGCTGACTAGGCACTGCCTGAGCCGCCATGTGGTTACCGGGTGCAGCTCCGTCACACGGGAGAAGAGCTGTGACTGGGGCAGCGGCCCGGACTCGGTGACGACCGCGATCATCGCATCCAGCGCCGTGGCGTATGGGGAGAAGCGCAGGTGGGTCCATTCGGCCAGGGCCCACCTGCCCTCGGGGTGGATTCGCCGAAACCGATCGTCACGGCGTAGTGCCTCCCGCACCGCCGCGACGGTCGTCGCGGCCATCGGGACGAGCAGTTCCTCGGGCTGGCATGGGCGCCCGGCCTCCAAAAGCCATAGGTACGCGGCGTCGCGTCCACGAGCCTTACGCCTGACCCAATGCCCGTCAGGGCTCAAGGCCAGCCGCGACTCGGAGTGGGCCAGCAGCTCGGCCAGCGGAAGGCCCACGGGCAAGCCGACTTCGACGGCGACCTGATCGATCTCGTCGCCGCGGAAGGGAGCGGCGTCGGCGAGACGACGCAGAGCGCCATCCAACGCCCCTGGATCGACGCTCCACCAGCCCCACAGGGCCCCTGCCCACGTTCGCGGCGGTTCCAGTCCCGCTGCGGCGAGGAGCTCATCCACCGCCGCGTGATCGACGAGCCCCAGCTCCGCGGTGAAGGTATCCCGCGATGCGGCCAGGCCCGCGCCGCAGGCCCGGGCCTTCTCCCGCCAGCCGACATGGACGACATCCGCTCGCTCCGCGAGACGCCTCCGTGCCTGGTTCTGGAGCTGGCGTACACGCTCGCGACTCAACCCAAGCGCCGCCCCGACCTCGTCTCGTGTCATGCCCGCGGCGCGGCCCGTGACAATGGTCCGCTCACGTTCGTCCAGGACATCCCCCCCTGTCTCAGCGGGCCACTCGTCCATCGACCACTTCTCTCTCACTGAAATTCCTAAACCTCCTTGAAATAAACGATATCCACGCCGAGAAATTTGGCTAGACGCTCATTATCCGCCCTTTTTTCGACCGTGACGGGGGATTGGAACGGGTCAAATACGCAAATCGTCCAGGGCCAGGTTTCCCCATTTGATCGGTCGATGATGGCAGGCCACATCATATGCTTGAGGCTTGCCACCGAGCCGGCTACGAAATGGCGTTCCTCCTCGGTTTCGATTCTGCGAATTCTGGCCCGCCATGGCTTGTCCTGCATGGATCCCGGGATTACCTCCCATTCGCGGCCAAGGATACCTTCGACAATCTGCTCAAGCGTCGCGGCCGGCTGGGCGACGTAGCGCGCGTACTTACTCTTTCCTCGCCGTGCCCGCTCGTACTCCTTCATGGGGCAGTCCTTGAGCCATGGGCGGATGTTCGCCGCTTGGCCCACGAAGTCGAGGAGACGCAGGCCGATCTCCGGGTCGTCCGTCCACTTCTGGTACATGCTGGTGCGGTCCGCGTCCTGGAGATGCGGCCACCCAGCCTCGTGGGCCTCGGCGTAGATCCGGGTGACCACGGCCTCCTCAACGGCGGCCGGGATGTTGTAGTTGGTCACTGGATTCCTTTCGGTAGGGGGAATTGAAGACGGACCTCGTCCGCCGCGGTCTCGAGGTCGGCGGCGTCTCGGATCCACATGTCCATCAGGGAGCCGACCGTCTCATCCTGGAATTCGATGCGAGAGACGTACGGAAGTTGCAGATGCTCGGCTTCCTCGGCCTCCAGCGTCCGGCGTAGGTTCAGCACCGCTGCGGCTCGGCGGATATCAGTCACGAAATCGAGGACTGTCAGTGCTTTCTTTCCGGGGCTTAATCGCAGTCCTCGGCCGAGCTGCTGTACGAAAATCCTTCGACTGTGCGTGACTCGCAGGAAGGCGATCAGATTCACGTCAGGCACGTCGACGCCTTCGTTGAACACGTCAACGCACGTGATCACAGATATGCGGCCAAGGCGAAACTCGTTGAGTATGACGTCACGACGCCGCTTCGGTAGGCCGCTGTGTAGATGGGAGGCGTCGACCCAGGCTGGATCCGATACGGAGAGAAGGTCGGCCATGTGCTCGGCGTGCTCGATGGACTGACAGAACACGATGACCCGGGGCTCGGCGATCTCCCGCCAGGCCGCCCTCAGATGCTCGACGATCTCCTCGTCTCGCTGAGGGAGGAACAAATGTCGATTCAGGTCCTTGATGGAGTAGCCGTGACGGCTGATGTCTCGGACCGTGTCCCAGTCGACACCATCCGCGTACAGTTTGTAGTCGACTGCGGCCAGGTAGCCTGCCGCCATGCCCTCCGCGATCCCCATCTTGAAGCTGGGGTCGCCGAAGCGCGTCGTGATATCGAATTTGTCGCCACGCCACGGGGTGGCGGTGACCCCGAAGCGTCCCGCAGTCGGACACAGATCGAGGAGTTCCGCAAATCTGCCGGCCTCGGCCACGTGATGGGTCTCGTCGATCATGATGAGATCGGGTGCGTAGCCCGCACGCACGGCGGACAGCGCCGACTCAATCGTCGCGACGACGACACCGTCGAGCGATCGGGGTCTACTCTCTCCAGTGAGGAGGCGAGTATGAACGCTCTTCGGGAGGTGTCGCCACAGCGCCTTCTCCAACTGGCCGACCAGGTCGCGCATGTGGGCGACAACGAGAACGCGCGCGTCCGGACGCGTGGCGATGAGGTCGCCGATCACCTCTCCGCCGATGACCGTCTTACCCAGCCCTGTCGCCAGAATCAGCAGGGCCGTTCCATCGGTGCCTAGATCTCGCTCGATCGCGGCCACGGCCCGCTGTTGGTAAGGTCGCAGCGAGTAAGGGCTGGGCATGTGGTCGGGCATCTGTTGGCCGATAGCCTCCAAGGTGGCGCCATGCCACAGGATTATCTCGACGCCAACCCCCGCCAGTGCACCGCGTCGTTCTTTCGCTGAGGCGGTGATGTCCGTGTTGGTGACGAGAACCGCTTTGTCCGCGCGATAGTGGGTACGGGCGCGCTCGAGATCGTCGATGCCATCGTGATCGGCCGATCTGTGCGCTTTCCATTTACTCTGGAATACCCACTGCTCGCGGTCTCGGACCGCGAGCAAGTCGGCCCCGTGATCGTGGGCGCCATCGATCACGCGGACGTCCTGGAAGTCCAGGTGCCAAAGGGTTCGCTCGAGCGCCTTGGTCAGTCCCTCCGGGCCGCCCTCGCGAAGTTCGCTGGCGGTCAGGAACGCGGCGTTCACAGTTCGCTCGCGAGTTCGTCGCGCAAAAGAGTGATGCTCAGGCGGGCGCGCCGCAATTGTGGCGTGGTCGCCTCCCTGGCGAAGGTGGCGAGAGTCGCGATATCCGCGAGGTAGTTCGTGACCCTCGCCAGACTCAGTGCTTTCCCGGACGGCGACGACACTCCTGTGTACGGGCCACGGAAGATAGCGCCATCCATGAACGAGGCTGGCATCGCTTCAGTGAGTCGGACCAAGATCAGCGCGGGGCAATGATGGATGAATCCACAGTCCAGGCCGAGCCGACTGACGAGGTCGACGCGTCCGGCGGCGATCATCGCCTTCTCGGTCGAACTCCTCTCCTCATCGGAAAGATGATCGAAGGCGATGGCATGGTCGCCGGTCCGCTCGAGGATCTGGGCCACCCGTTCCCGGATTTCTGAAAGAAGATCACGGGCCTCCATACCCACGGTGGAGCCGTCGAGGGCGCCATCCCGCAGAGATTCGGCACGGATCGCGGCGACGAGCTGAGAAGGGCTCCAGTCGGAATGCGCTCTGACTTTCAGGATGGCGGCCAGTTCGACTAGGAGAAGGTCGGCGTAATCCGAGTCGAAGCGCTGGAAAGCGGCGTGTTTGGTGTCGATGAAGGCAGTGAACTCGTTGCCGGACCGCTGATCGAGCAGGACGGGTACGGGCAGTCCACTATTGTCAAGTAGACGCTCTGAGTGTCCTGACAGCGAATCGATCAGCAGGGTTTTGACCTTCACGTAACCGACGTCGGGATGCCCGAATGGTCGGCTGAGGTAGGAGTGCGGCGATGCCTCGTTCTCATGCCTAGCCAGACGCTCGCTACGTGTTTCCGTCTTGTTCTTGAATGTCGAGACTGGTTTAGCGGAGACTTCCTCGGTGGGTGCTTGAAGTCGCGTCACGTCAGGCGCTGGGGAATCGCTTGGCAAGCCAAGAGCTTCTAGCACGACTCGCTCGTCAGGCTGAGTCGGCGTACTGGCTGCGGTCCTGTCCTCGTTACCGCGCTTCTTGATCTCCTCGTGCTGCAAGATTGCCTGCCACCAGCGTTCGTCGGTCTGAAACTCTGACGCTCCCGCGCGGAATTTCTTGCCCCAGTCGCGGGTCTCCGCGTGAATTGGCTTATTGCCGTCGCCGGGGATGAGACAACGTAGGCCGACATCGTTGCGACGGAAGCCCTTGTATAGTAGAGCCAACGGGCTCTCGTTCTCTTGGTGGCCGAGTTTTTGGGCACGCTGAGGTTGGAGTGGGGCGACGCCGCGCAGTATTTCTACGGCCGTGAGCCAGCTACGGTCACTGTATTCGAAGGCGTCTTTCTGATAGGTGACAGGGACGTGATCAAGGTGAATCTCGCCAATGAGGCGGCCACCTTGGTGGGCGAGCTCGACCGGATACTCGGGTTCCTCGTTTCCCGCGACCCCATCAGGGTTGTTCCAAGTGAAGAGCTGTTTGTCCCACCTTCTGATCTTTCGGCCGTTACGCAGAAAGTCGATCCCGTACTCGGTCTTATCGAGGTAGCGCTGGACGCCTAGCCATCCATGAATCCGACGCTCGCGCATGGTCAGATTACCGCTGCCGCAGATCGAGCATATTTCGTCCGAGCCGATCTGCCATTCACCGCAGTCTCGGCAGGCGGTTCCGTCCTGTAGTTTTTCGTCGATCGAGATGTAGGCGGGAATTCTCTCTTTGCCTTTATAAAGAACGTGGCGATCATCGCCCCAGCGGCAATGGCGGACCGGCTTGACTCGAACTCCGCCCACATAAAGCTGGAAAGGGTGTTCGGTGATTATCCACGAGTACACCGATCCCAGCGTGTTGCGCAGTGAGGCGCCGTTGCGGCGCAGCCAATCAGCGCGCGTCCGATGGAGGCGATCAATGATGATCTTAGTGCCATGCTCGGATGCGTCGTCCTTCGGCGCGCTGATGTCCGTCGCCTCGAAGTCGTCCTTAATCTGATCAAGGTCGATCTCGACGCCGATCCACTGAGCGTCGCCGGCGCGAGTCGTGAGGACGCGGGTGCGCCTACCGAGGCGAGCGGTTGAGATGTTGAAGCCCATGCCGAACAAGCCGAGCTTGTCGTGTATGTCGTTACCGGACCAGCCGGCTCGTACCGCACGCGCTAGCCGGTCAGGTGACATGCCCTGCCCGGTGTCGCTGACCTCCAGGGTTCCGTTCGGAGACGACGGCAGGGCCACGCTGACCAGGAACTTGCTCGGCGACTCCGTCTTTGAGCGGAGAACGTCGAGGAAGTCGTCGAAGGAGTTGTCGACGAGTTCGGCCACGCATTGCCACTCGTCGAAATCGATCTCACCCAGCATGCTGAGCACGCGGGCGGAGGGTGTGATCTTCACTCTGGCGGAAGCCTCCCGGCGGGGCAAGGGTCGTCGTAGCGCCTGCGGCGTGTATGTGTGCGACGTGTTGGTCCGACACTCAGGGGCCGAATGTCGCCATCCGCCGAGACGATGCTAGTCGTTGAGATCGTACAAGAAGGTTGCCGAATGCTACCTAGGGCGAGAGTTCGGGGGTGCGGCGCTGGTCAGCGACGGTCGAACATGGTCCAGTTTTGTGAATATTGCGGGAATCTATAGGTCTTGCGTTGATTTTATAGTTCTTTTGTTGATCATATGAAGGTTTTCCGCGGGCGCGTTGACGGATGTCTTGGCCTCTCGGCGGCCCGATCTCCGCGCGGCCAAGGTCATCGGTCGCGGTACGGCCGCGAGGGACGTCCTGCTTGGCGATGGCAAGCAGGACGACGGGACGCGATCGGGGTCCCGTGCCGACAGCGGCCGCCGTTCGTGTGGGGCGGGGGCGGGTGTAGAGCGTTGGACGTGGGCGCGCTGACGCGGCCGTCGAGGCCCTAGGGTCTGTTTGGGAAGTTCATCGGGGTAGCCATTCGTTGATCGCGGCGATGGTGACCGTTGCTTCGTAGCG